>JBJECS010000143.1:0-15069 GCA_051871335.1 Muribaculaceae bacterium
AATTGAGTTCTTCAAAAGAATTTACTAATTTTGCACTTGCCACTTGACTCTACACTGACCCGAAAATTGCCTTTTTGTTATGCAGTTTCCCGAAAAAAATGTATCTTTGCATATTTATTTTTGATGATGAAGGAAAACAAAGCAAATAAGACAAATATCGACACAGAGATGGAGCGCGCGGTCCTCGTGGGGTTAATTACTCCGAGTCAGAATGAAATGAAAGCGAATGAGTATCTCGATGAGCTCGCTTTCCTTGCAGATACTGCCGGTGCTATGACTGTCAGGAAGTTTCTCCAGCGACTCGACGGTCCAAGCTCTGTCACATACGTCGGAAAAGGCAAACTTGAGGAAATCCGTCAATACGTTGAGGAAAACGACATTGCAATGGCGATTTTCGACGATGACCTTACCTCAAAACAAGTGCAGAATATAGAGAGAGAGCTGAAAGTGAAGGTTTTGGACCGTACAAGCCTAATTCTTGACATTTTTGCACGACGCGCTCAGACTGCCAATGCTAAGGCGCAGGTGGAACTCGCTCAGTATCAGTATCTTTTACCACGACTGACACGCATGTGGACACACCTTGAGCGTCAGCGTGGCGGTATCGGTATGCGTGGCCCGGGTGAAACACAGATAGAAACAGACCGTCGTATTATCCTCGACAAGATTTCAAGACTTAAAGAGCAGCTCAAGGCGATTGACCGCCAGAAATCCATCCAGCGCAAAAATCGTGGGAAGCTTACCCGAGTGGCACTTGTCGGATATACAAACGTAGGTAAATCCACTCTCATGAACCTGCTTTCAAAAAGCGAGGTGTTTGCAGAAAACAAGCTTTTTGCCACGCTCGATACCACTGTCCGCAAGGTGATTATCGACAATCTTCCGTTTTTGCTAACCGACACCGTAGGGTTTATCCGTAAGCTCCCAACACACCTTGTAGATTCGTTTAAGTCGACTCTCGACGAGGTTCGTGAGGCTGATGTATTGCTACATGTTGTAGACATTAGCCATCCTCAGTTTGAGGAGCAGATTGAAGTAGTCAACAAGACACTACTGGAAATATGTGATGCGACAGACAAGCCTATGATTATGGTGTTCAACAAGATAGACGCATTTACATACGTCCCTAAAGACGCCGACGACCTCACGCCTCGCACTCGCGAAAATATTTCACTCGACGAGCTGCGTCAGAGTTGGATGTCGCGAATGTCAGACAACTGCGTTTTCATTTCTGCCAAGACGGGGAGAAATATCGAGGAGCTTAGGCGAAAGATTTATGAGCGTGCAAAAGAAATTCACACAGCGCGTTTCCCATATAATGACCTCCTTTTCGAGGATTATTCACAAGATTATTCACAAGACTAATGGAGTGGAAATATTTAATCAACGATAAGCGTTTCGGGCTTGAAGACTATCACGACAGCAAGCCCGGATTGCGCAGTGACTTTCAGCGTGACTACGACCGACTGATTTTCTCATCGCCTTTCCGTCGACTGCAAAACAAAACACAGGTTTTTCCCTTGCCGGGCAGTATCTTTGTTCATAACAGGTTGACTCACAGCCTTGAAGTGTCAAGTTGTGGACGTTCTATTGCAAATGAGGTCGCTGAGGTGCTTTGTCATAAATATTCCGACCGGGAGGTTAAACAGAAGCTTTCTCACTTGGGCGAGATTGTGGCTGCCGCATGCCTTGCCCACGACCTTGGTAACCCGCCTTTCGGACACTCGGGAGAAAAAGCAATCTCTACTTTTTTCTCAGAGGGAGAGGGCAGGGGAATAGAATCAATGCTAACACCAAAGCAATGGCAAGACCTGATTAAATTTGAGGGTAACGCCAATGCCTTCCGTCTCCTCACTCACCGTTTTAACGGCAGACGCGAGGGGGGATTTGCAATGACATATTCAATGCTTGCATCCATCGTGAAATATCCATTTGACTCCTCGCTCGCCACTAAAAATAAGTTTGGTTTTTTTACAACAGAAGTTGATGACTTTATCAGAATAGCTACAGAGCTGGGAATGAAGCGTATAGATGGTGTGGATGGCATAAAATATGCCCGTCATCCATTGGTGTATATTGTTGAGGCTGCTGACGATATATGCTATGAGGTGATGGATATTGAAGACGCTCATAAACTTAAAATTCTTGGGACTCAGCAGGTTATAGACTTGTTTATTGCATATTTCTCCGGCGACAGAAAGGAGGAGATGCTACGAAATATGGAGCGTGTAGACGACCCTAACGAAAAAATTGCTTATCTGCGCTCTTGCGTCATCGGTACGCTCGTAAACCGTGCAGCAGAGGTGTTTATCGACAATGAGCAGGCAATTTTGGCTGGTACTTTTACCGGTTGCCTCATTGACCATATTCCGTCACTTGAACTCGCGGCATACAATGCCTGCGTTGACTTATCCTACGCCAAAATTTATAATTCAAGCCAAGTCGTTGACATTGAGCTTGCCGGTAATAGAATTATCACTTTCCTCCTTGAAAAGCTCATCAATGCTGTGCTTAATCCGGAACTTAACTATTCTCGCCTTCTCCTAAGCCGAGTGCCCGAGCAATATGAGGTATATTCGCTAGACCTATTCTGCAGGCTACAGGCTGTCGTTGACCATGTGTCTGCAATGACCGATGTTTATGCCCTTGACCTATATCGTAAACTGAATGGTTTGAAACTTCCTGCAGTATAATCAGTTATGAAAAGATTTTTAGCATACATATTATTTTTTGTCGCATTTTTCAGCCTTAATGCTACGACATACAAGGTTAGTGACGTCCCAAATGTCCATGTGCAAAACCGCACACGATACCTTTCAAACCCTGATGGCATAATTTCACCGGAGGCGCAAGCGCATATAGATTCGCTTTTCTCTCAGATTTGGCGTGAAACAAGTGTTGAGGCTGTTTGTGTGGTTGTAGATGATATTGACCCTCAAGATTATGACACTTTTGCCACAGACCTTTTCACTGCATGGGGCGTCGGTAAAAAAGACAATGACAACGGACTGCTCATTCTCGTTGTCAAAGACCTGCGCAAAGCTGTAATCCGCACAGGCTATGGTGTGGAAGGCGCATTACCTGACATTATTTCCAGCAGAATCCTTCGTGAGCAGATGTTCCCACAGTTTAAGGAAGGAGACTATGATGATGGCGTGTATAACGGAGTAAAGCGCATTTACGATGTTCTTTCAGACCCGTCTTTAAGAGATGAATTGATGTCTAAAAACCAAAATGATGCCGGCGAGGAAGTGAATTTTCGCGAGGAGGTTCTCCCCGCGCTGGTAGGATGGTCTATATTGCTGACTGTTTTGATGACGGCATACGTCATTTTTTCATACCGTTCACTGCGAAAAAAGAGCCGTAAAGTAAAATACGAACAGTTGCAGAACAATGGCTTTGGTGCGCTTGTTGCCACATTCCTCGGTTTTGGACCTCCGGTGATAGCATACTCCATAAACAAATATTTCATGAGCAAAGTGCGCAAGGAAAGCCCTGTGTGCGCACATTGCCACGTTCCTAAAGTTATGATGCCGCAAAAAGAAGGAATTATGAGGCTTACGCCGGTGCAAATTACCGAGTCAAACATTGGCTCTGTGGAGTATGATGCTTGGCAGTGTCCTAAGTGTGGGGATGTAGAGGTGATTGAATATCCCGGCAGCCGGAAATTCGAGGCATGTCCTTACTGTGGAGCTCGTGCCGAGGCTTTTGTTGGTGATGACGTACTTAAAAATCCTACTTATTATTCTCAGGGACAAGGCGTTCACCGTTATGTGTGCCGTCATTGTGGAAAGATGATGGCTGTGGCATTCATCATTCCGATGCTTGTTCGTCATGTATCTTCAGGCGGTTCCGGCGGCTTTGGTGGCGGTGGAGGCTTCAGTGGCGGCAGCTTCGGCGGTGGTATGACAGGAGGTGGCGGTGCTTCCGGCGGATGGTAAACTCGCCTTTTCAAATGCTATTTGAAAAAAAAGCCATTTTTATCCACTGTTATTTGAAAAAGTGATATTTTTTATGTATCTTTGCAAAGAAATAAATCACTTTACGGACTATGGATAAAGAACTGTTCAAAAGAATAATCG
The DNA here is from genome assembly GCA_051871335.1 of Muribaculaceae bacterium. GTDB lineage: Bacteria > Bacteroidota > Bacteroidia > Bacteroidales > Muribaculaceae > CAJUPY01. The sequence continues at coordinate 4,083 of JBJECS010000143.1, forward strand.
TTGAAAATCAAGAACTTATCGGCGATATAGAACTGATAAGACGTGATTTTACATTTGAAAATAATGGGAATTACGTATTTGTCGGTGTGCGACAGTGCGGAAAATCATACTTGTTATACCAGCGAATGAAGGAATTGCTCTGCGCAGGGCATAAGAAGACTGAGCTTGTATATGTTAATTTCGACGATGAACGTATCTCAAATATTAAAAGTGAGGAATTGGACCTTATTCTTCAGGCTCAACATAGTCTTACTGCCGAGAAGCCAATACTATTCCTTGATGAAATTCAGAATATTGACGGCTGGGAGCATTTTGCCCGTCGCCTTGTCAATCAGAAATACCAAGTGTATATTACTGGAAGCAATGCAAAGATGCTCTCTCGCGATATTGCGACTACTCTTGGTGGTAGGTATCTTAATATCGACGTATTCCCTTATTCTTTCAGTGAATATCTTAGGGCTAATAATGTGTCACTAATGAATAATTGGCAGTATGGAAAACAACAATATGATGTCCAGAGGCTTTTTAATTCATATTTCTATTTTGGAGGTTTTCCTGAACTAATTCTTATAAAGAATAAGCGCGCATGGCTAAATGGAATTTTTCAAAAAATATTCCTTAACGATATTGTTGTCAGAAATTCTGTTAAAAATGATACAGCACTGAAATTCACTATTAGAAAATTAGCTCAAAGTGTTAATCAGCCCACTTCTTATACTCGCATTGCAAATCTGGTAAATGCAATGCAATTGAAATTAAGCACGCAGAGTGTCATAAACTATATATCATACCTTAGCGACTCTTATCTCATATTTCAGATTGAGAATTTTGCCTCGAAATTAGTTCAAAAAGAGACTATAAAGAAACGTTATTTTATTGATAACGGACTTCTGAATATTTTTTTGCTTGAAGATGAGGCACTTCTCCTTGAAAATCTCTGTGCCATTCATCTCCACCGATTGTTTGGCAGTGATTTATATTATTACGCTAATGGCGTTGAAGTGGACTTTTATGTCCCTAATGAGGGGCTCGCTGTACAGTCTTGTTGTAACCTTAATGATGATTCAACGGTAGAGCGTGAAGTGCGCGCTCTTGTAGCTTTGGCTAAAAGATTTGATTTATCAAGGCTTGTTATTGTCACAAAAGATACAGATAGTATTATTAATACCGACAATGTTTCCATTGAAGTTATTCCGGCATGGAAATGGCTGTTACAATAATTTCAATCCATTTTCGTTATTATATTGTGTGTAAAATTGACAGCTAAATGAAACTCAAGAATATAATCATATTTCTGCTTTGCTTACTGCCTCTCATTGCGCAGGCACGCGACGTGAAAATCCACGGAAAAATTACCGATGAGAAAAATTCTGCTATGGAATTTGTTACCGTCGGAATTTCAGGCACGGCAATAGGCACTATGTCAAAAGCTGATGGAAGTTACTATTTCTCAGCTCCTTATAATGATACTATTTGCGTTACTTTCACTTGTATTGGATATAACAAGGTGGAGCGTAAACTTATCGACCCTGACGGTGATGTGACACTCAATGTCGCAATGCAGCCGACTGCCACAGTGCTGCAGGAAGTGGAAATTACAGACTTCAAAAAGCAGACAGACCAGATGCAGACCATCAGCGGCGAGGCTGCTAAACTTATGCCTAACGTTTCCGGTAACGGCGTTGAGGGTATGCTTGCTACAATGGCTGGTGTCAGCAGCAGCAATGAGATGTCGTCGCAATACTCTGTTCGTGGCGGTACTTTTGATGAAAACTCCGTCTATATCAACGGAGTAGAGGTTTATCGCCCACAGCTTATCGCCTCAGGTCAGCAGGAAGGGCTTAGTATCATAAATAGTGACCTTGTTAAATCTATAGGCTTCTCTACGGGCGGTTTTTCAGCCGAATACGCCGACAAGATGTCGTCTGTTTTGGATATTGAATATCGTGAACCCGAATCACTTGAGGGTGCGCTATCTTTGAGTCTGATGGGAGGCTCGCTCTCATTCGGGCAACATGCAGGAAAATTCAGTCAGCTACATGGTATTAGGTATAAGCGCAATTCGTCACTCCTTGGCTCTATGGAAACTAAGGGAGAATACGACCCACGTTTCTTTGACTATCAGACAAACCTTATTTACCGACCAGCTAATAAATGGAAGGTTTCTTTCCTCGGTAACGTCGCAATAAACGAATATAAATTTGTGCCCGAATCTCGCACAACAAACTTTGGCACTTCAACAGATGCAAAGCAATTTAAGGTCTATTTCGATGGTCAGGAAAAAGACAAATTTGAAACTTGGCTTGGTGCGCTCACGGTAGACTATGTACACTCTAAATCAACAGGACTTAGCCTTGTCACTTCAGGATATATCACAAACGAACTCGTTGCATACGACATCCTTGGTGAATATTGGCTTGACCAGGCAGGTACAACCGGCGACGGTTCTGAAGGCAGTGCCGTAGGCGGTGAACTGGGTGTTGGGCGTTATCACGAACACGCTCGTAACAGGCTAAAAATGAGTGTTATTTCTGTAGGTGTAAAAGGCTATCAAGGCATTGGAAACCATAACATCACATACGGTGCTAATCTTAACTTTGAAAAAGTTGATGAACGCTCCCGTGAATACGAATTGCGTGACTCTGCCGGATATACACAGCCACACAATTCAAACTATATCCAGATGGTATATAACCTTACCTCCGTACACTGGTTTAGCAGCAAGCGCGCTTCGGCATATGTTCAAGATACCTATAAACTACCGCTTAAGTCCGGATTGCTTACCATAAACGGCGGTATCAGAGCCAGTTACTGGGGATTTAACAAGGAATTTATTATTTCTCCTCGTGCAAACGTTTCATTTGTCCCGGAAAACAATCCGTCATGGACTATGCGCTTTGCCACAGGACTTTACTACCAAAGCCCATTTTATAAAGAATACCGGCAGCCAGTCACAGATGATTTTGGAAATACAAAAATCATTCTCAACCGTGATATTAAGTCACAGCAGAGCCTTCATTTCATACTCGGCACAGACTACACTTTCCGAGCTTATGGCAGACCGTTCAAGCTTTCCGGCGAGATGTATTATAAAAAACTTAACGACCTAATCCCATACGAGATTAACAACCTGAAAGTCGTTTACACAGGACTAAACGAGACAAGCGGTTATACTGCCGGACTTGACATGAAACTTTTCGGACAGTTCGTGCCGGGAAGTGACTCTTGGGTTAGCTTTTCGCTCATGAAGACAAGTGAAAACCTTAATGGAGTAAACGTCCCTCGTCCTACCGACCGCCGATACAGTTTCGCACTCTATTTTACAGACTATTTCCCGAAAATCCCTCGCCTGAAATTCAGCCTTAAGGGAATTTTCTCCGATGGACTGCCTACAACTGCGCCTCACACCACTCGAGACCAGGGATATTTCCGCGCACCAGCATACAAGCGCATGGATATTGGGCTTTCCTATGCACTCATTCCCGAGCTTGGAGAAGGGGAGACTCGCTCCGGCATATTCCGCCACTTAAAGTCTGCGTGGCTCGGACTCGACGTATTCAATTTACTTGACATTTCCAACGTTTCAGGTTATTATTGGGTCACCGACGTTAACCGCATACAGTATGCTGTGCCAAACTATCTCACTCAGCGACAGCTAAATGTGCGCCTTACAGTCAATTTCTAATCCCAATATATGCATCATACCAAAAAAAATGCGTAAATTTGCAAGTTAAATTACTCATTTAATCTTAAACAGATAATTTACTCGTTTTTTCTTGATTATGAAGCATATTTTCGCTATAGCTATTCTCGCATTGGCGCTTACAGGATGCCATGCGCCTAAGACCGTTACATACATGGAAGGCTCAGAGCAGTTTTCAAAAACAGATTTAGCTGCAGTAAATCCTTTTGACGAGCCTGTAATTAAGCCCGGAGACCTCCTGAACATTGAAGTCTCTGCGTCTTCATATGAGTCTGTTGCAATGTTTAATAAAGGCAGATATATGACAGCAGAGGGAAATATTCAAAATAATAACTACAACAATACCGACCAGAATATCCGTTACTATCTCGTTGATAAAGATGGTAATATCGACTTTCCACTCGTCGGTGCTATTCATGTAGGAGGACTCAAGAAAAGCGAGGTTAAAGACAATGTTGTCAGTGCTATTTATCCCAAATATATCAAGGAGCAGCCCACTGTCGATGTTCGCATTATGAACTTTAGCGTTACAGTTCTTGGGCAAGTGAAATCACCGGGTATTGTCACCAGCACAAACGAGAGAATGACAATCATTGAGGCTATTGCGCGAGTAGGGGACCTCGATATCCGTGGTGAACGTGAAAACGTCAAGATTATGAGAACTAACGCCGATGGAACACGCGAAATCGCTGTTGTCGACATTCACGACAAGAATATCCTAAACTCTCCTTACTACAACCTGCAGCAAGACGACGTGATTTATGTCGAGCCTAATCGCTCTGCCAAACAAAACTCATGGCAGCTCCCTAATGCTATCGGTGTCACTACTACTATCGTCGGCAGTGTTTCCGGTATTGTTGCACTTATACTTACTATCGTAAACCTCTAATCCCAGACTTCTATGGAACAAGATAACAGGCAGACCGAGAACCGCAAGAAGTTCTCTATCGACGACTCTTTCGACTTCACGGGGCTTATGCTCGACTATCTCGCTAACCTAAAGTACATCCTGCTTTGCGCTGTAATCTCGTGTGGTATTTGCTACTACTTATATTCCATCAGAATACCCACTTACGAGGTGGGCGCATCTGTTTATCTTAACGACGACCAACAGGTATCCGGCACTATGGCGTTAAACACTTCGCCTGCAGATGCGATGCTTCGTTCCCCGGGGTATATTGATGAGACTGAAATAGAAATCCTAAAGTCGCGTAACAGCATCGTAAACATCGTGGATACACTCGGGCTTGCATATTCATATTACGAGACCGGTGGACTTAAAGACACGCCAATTTATCGTACTAATCCCGTAGTGGCGGAAATGAACCCTACTGACCTCAAAAATCTTAATAATAAGATTGAAATACTTATCAACAAGCACGATGATAGCTATTCTATAAAGCTTACTACGAAATACAAGGATGTTGAGGAGGAAAAAGAACTTGAAACAGCTCTTCCAGCTGTAATTTCCACCTCTCATGGCGACGTCAAGCTTTCTCTTTCCACCACAGCCACGCGCTTCGATGGAGAGCAGAAAATCGTAATTAATAAGCCGATGAATGTTGCTACTTACATAGCTTCAAACCTCGACATTTCTTACGTCTCAAACTCCATGTCTATCCTCCGCATTACTTACACCACTCCTATCGTTGCGCTCGGAGAAGACATCATTAACGCACTCGTTAATCTTTACAACAAAAATATTATTGAAGACAAAAACCGCTCCGCTGTGCAGACCGAGGAATTTATCCTCGACCGTCTCGTCATGATTTCCGGCGAACTTAAAGACGTTGAGTCTCGACTTGAAACATACAAGCGCGAGCACAATATCCCTACATCCGTAGAAACTCAGGCTGCTATTTACTCAACTAAGTCTGACGCTACCGCCGAGCAGATTGTTCAGGTTGATTTGCAGCTTCAGCTTCTCGACGAGGTCAATGCCGCTGTCCAGCGACAAAACGACTACAGCGCTATTGCTCAAGTATGCGAAGACGCTGAGCTTTCAAGTCTTATTGATGGATACAACAAGAAAATTGCTCAGCTTCAGCGTGCACTTGAGACGAGCACTGCTGATAATCCGCTCGTCATTAAAATTCAAGATGATGTCGCACGGGAAAAAAGCAAAATTTTACAAGCCATAAAGTCTGTAAGAAACAATCTTAATACCCGGCGTCGTTCTCTATCAAGCCGTAATGCAGTGAGCAGCGGACAGCTCGCCAGCGTTCCTACTATTGATAAGGGGTTGCAGGAAATTTTCCGCGAACAGCAGGTTAAAGTAAACATCTATACTTTCCTCCTACAACGCCGTGAGGAAATTGCCCTCCAGAAGTCGCTCGCTACTGCCACGGCACGACTCATTGACTCTCCGATGGGTACTGGACCGATTGCCCCTAAAATGAGCTATCACCTTATAATAGGACTTATTTTGGGTATTTTCATCCCATGTTTCATTATTCTTGTTCGACGCTTTTTCTTCCCCGTATTCAAAGATAAGAGCGACCTGCAGAGAGCTACTGACGTAACTATTCTCGGCGAGATTTCTCACGTTGAAAATCACGATGATGGGATTATCGTTCGCCAAAATTCCGATGATAACGCTTCTGAACTTTTCCGTCTTATCCGCGCAAATGTTGAAATGGTGCTTAAGGGACTCGGCAAAGACAAGAAAGTCGTTCTCGTCACTTCATCGCTCTCCGGTGAAGGTAAGTCTTTCTGTGTTGCAAACATTGCTGCTACTTTCGCAATCAAGGGCAAGAAGACACTTATCATCGGTGCTGACGTTCGACGTCCTACATTGCACAGAATTTTCAAAGTAAACCGAGAGCCGGGGCTGACAAACTACCTCATGGGTACTGAAGAAGATTTTCACAACCTTCTTCAGCATTCCGACCTCTGTCCTGAGCTGGATATTCTTGCTACGGGACCTATACCGCCTAATCCTAATGAATTAGTCTCTAACGGCAAGCTTGAAGAACTCGTCGCTAAAGCGCGGGATGAATACGATTATATTTTCATCGACTCCGCTCCTATAGGTATTATCTCAGACACGTTGACTATTACATATCTATCTGATATTCAGCTGTATGTCGCTCGTGCTAATTATACTAAACAGACTTGCGTAAGCCTTGTTAAATCTGAAATTAACAGCGGACGACTCACTCACTGCTACTTTATCCTTAACGACGTAAATATCACTTCAGGCTCTTATGCTTACCGTAAATATGGGCATTACGGACACTATGGTCATTATGGCTATTCTTACGGCTATGGCTACGGTAACGGACACAGCAGTAAAAAACAGTCTTGGTGGTCAAAACTTTTTAAGAAAAAATAATGGCTGACAAGTATCTGGAATATAATGGCGTGACAATGCATTACACGGTGTCAGGCAATGGTCCTGCGCTAATCCTCATGCACGGATGGGGATGTAACTGCACTACCGTCGCTTCTATCGAGCGAATTGCAAAAGACTCGCACACCGTCTATAATGTCGATTTTCCGGGATTCGGCTCATCCACTGAGCCTCCCGTCGTTTGGGGCGTTGAGGAATACACTCAGATTATTGAACACCTTGTGAATGTTGAGAATATCAATAATCCCATACTTTTAGGACATTCTTTCGGTGGCAGGGTAGGGATTCTTTATTCTTCACGTCACGATGTGAACAAGTTAATACTTGTAGATGCTGCCGGAATCAAGCCTCGTCGCTCATTTTCATATTATCGCAAAGTCTACTCTTTTAAGCTCGCCAAGTGGTTTATAAACCTTGTAATGAGCAAAGAAAATGCACAGCGATATATCGACAAAATGCGCGCTCGTCACGGCTCAAGCGATTACGCCGGTGCATCCTCTATGATGAGAGCTATCCTTAGCAAAGTCGTAAACGAAGACCTGACCGACAGGCTTCACTTAATAAAAGCTCCAACACTCCTCATTTGGGGCGAAAACGATACCGCAACTCCGCTCTCCGACGCAAAAAAAATGGAAAAACTCATCCCGGATGCCGGGCTCGTCGCATTCCCCGGATGTGGGCACTATAGTTTTCTTGACAATCCAGCAGGCTTTGCCGCTGTCTTACATAGTTTCTTAAATTCCTGACCATTATGGATATATTGACGATTTTTACTATTTCACTAATCATAATCGCGGCTGTTGACCTGTATTTTATGCTTCACCGCGACCTCATGATGCTACAGCAAAATTCTTATCGGGCAGACCGTTACACCCGATGGATGAACTCAAACAACGAGACCACTACGTTCCGCCGGATTTTTGCTGTCATTGCGATGTTTGTGACTCTTGTCACAAATATCCCTAATCTTCTCGGATATCCAATTGCTGCTATCATTTCAGTATGGAATATCTTTGACCTCTGCTTTGCAAAATACAAAAAGCCGCTCGTCTTTACAAAGCGTGCCTTTAGGCTTATGTCCACTGCATTTGGTATCGCTGCTATAATTGCGCTTGCCGCTTATTTATTGACAGGCGACCTCTCCGTCGTCGCTGTTACGCTGCTCGCAATGGTGGTTCTCTCCCCGATAGTCCTTCTTGCTGCTCACACCGTCTTACGTCCTGTCGAGAACGCCATAAATCGTGGCTTTTATCGTGATGCTGAGGCAAGACTCAAGTCCATGCCAAACCTCAAAATTATTGGGATTACAGGCAGTTACGGTAAGACCAGCACTAAACACTATCTAAATCGCATTCTCTCCGAGCATTTCGACGTTATGATGACTCCAGGCAGCTTTAACACCACTCTCGGCGTTATCCGAACCGTTCGCGAATACCTCAAGCCTTACAACGAAGTATTCATCGTAGAAATGGGTGCCAAGCAGCTCGGCGACATAAAGGAAATCTGCGACCTTGTCCACCCTTCTGTCGGTATTATCACCGCTGTAGGTGAGCAGCATCTCGAGTCTTTCAAGTCTATCGAAAATGTTCAGAAAACTAAGTTTGAACTCGCCGACAGTCTCCCATCAGATGGTTTTGCCGTCGTTAATAACGACTTCCCATACATTGCTAATCGACAAATCAGCAACGTCACGTCAGTACGCTATTCAGTTGGCGATAATGCCCTCGGTGGGTATCATGCTGAAAACATATCATACTCCTCACATGGAGCTACTTTTACACTCGTTATGCCGGACGGTCAGCGTATTGACTTCTCTACTCCGCTTCTTGGCGAGTGTAACATCTCAAACCTCATTGCTGCCATTGCGGTTGCCATTCATCTTGGCGAACCCATAGGAAAAATTCAATACGCAGTGAGCCATATCGAGCAGGTTGAGCACCGTCTCTCCCGAAAAGTAACCCCGGCGGGCATAACAATCATCGATGACGCCTTCAATTCAAATCCTGATGGTTCAAGGATGGCACTTGACGTCCTCCGCAGCATGACAGGTGGCAAGCGAATAGTCATCACCCCGGGTATGGTTGAGCTTGGCGACCGTCAATACGAACTCAACAAGGCTTTCGGTGCACACATCGCTCAGTGTGCCGACGTGGCTATTATCGTAGGAAAATACAATCGTGAAGCAATCGTTGAAGGTATCAAGACTGCTGATTTCGATGATTCGCATCTCTTTACAGTCGATACTTTCGCTCAGGCGCAAGCCACGGTTTCTCCGCTTCTCTCCCGCGGCGACACTGTCCTTTATGAAAATGATTTACCAGACACTTATAAATAATTCATACAATGAAAACCAATATCGGTGTATTCTTCGGAGGGCGCTCTACTGAGCACGAAATCTCCGTTATCTCTGCATCTCAGGCGATGCACGCTATTAATCGTGACCGTTTCGACGTTACCCCTATATATATCACCAAGCAGGGTGAATGGTATTCCGGCGACGCTCTTCTCGACGTTGCTAACTACAGACACATCGACACACTACTCGCCAAGTGCGAAAAGGTATATATGCGTCCTGTTTATGGCGACTACAATGTCTACAAAGTCAAAAAGCCTTTCTTCGGCTCTGACGTTTTCGCCAAACTTGACGTTGTAATCCCTGTTCTCCACGGCTCTAATGGAGAAGACGGAATTTTTGAGGGTGTCCTTGAGACTATCGGCATCCCATACGCCGGATGCAACACTATCTCCTCCGCTAACGGAATGGATAAAATCACCATGAAGATGATTCTTCAGGCTAACGACATACCTGTTGTAGACTACGTTTGGATGACAGACAAGGAATGGTTTGCAAAGCGTGATGATATCATCGCTAAGATTGAAAACAAAATCGGGTATCCCGTTATCGTTAAGCCCGCAAATCTTGGCTCAAGCGTGGGTATTAGCCGTGCAAAAGACCGGGAAGAGCTCATTGAGGCTATCGCTACTGCAGAAAAATACTCTACACGCATCATTGTTGAAGACATGGTGGAAAATCTGCAGGAAATAAACTGCTCTGTCCTCGGAGACTGCGACGAATACCAAATGTCTGTCCTTGAAGAACCTATCAAGACCGGCGATTTCCTCTCTTACGAAGACAAATATATGGGCGGCAGCAAAGGTGCAAAAGGCATGCAGGCTTCACAAAAACGCATCCCTGCAGAACTCCCCCAAGACGAGACTGAAAGAATTAAATTCCTTGCAGGAGAGACTTTCCGCGTCCTCTCATGCCATGGCGTCAGCCGTGTAGATGTCATTGTCGATGCTAAGACAAGAGACATTTACGTCAACGAGATTAACACTATCCCCGGTTCGCTTTCATTCTACCTTTGGGAAGCCACCGGTATCTCGTTTGAACAGCTCATGGAGCGACTCGTGGCACTCGCTATTAAGCGCAAACGTGAGCAATCTCACAAGACCGTCTCTTACGACCAAAATATCTTTGCTCTCGGTGGCGGAACTAAAGGCGTCAAAAAATAAATAGTACATTTTGACATAAACAAGTCTTTTTTAGCGGACATGGCACGCCACGTCCGCTTTTTTTACTCATTATTTGAAAAGAGTAAAATTAACTTAAAAACGTTTGCCTATCTCGAAAAATAGTTATACTTTTGCAAACAGAAAGTTCATTCATTTTTCAATTATTTACGATAGGTACTATTATTAACATCATAAACATTTCACGTATGAAAAAATCTTTACTCTCACTCGCACTCGCTGTGGCTATCCCCGCTACAATTTCAGCGCAGTCTCTCGTTATCATCAACGATGATCTTGGCATCGAAAACTACGGTGGGCTTCAGGGACTTTCAATCTCTGAAAACGGTAAGTGGATTAGTGGTAGCACACAGGCTTATGCCGGATTCCTCCTTAACATGGAAACTGCTGCTGTTATC
>JBJECS010000144.1:0-2808 GCA_051871335.1 Muribaculaceae bacterium
GTACTGTTTTCAGGTTCTCTCTGGACTGTGATGGCGCTCATTTTCTCAGCTTTATCGAGGTCACCGCCGTTGCAGGCAAGAGCGTAGGCGTAGTTGTTAAGCGCGAGGAGGTTGTCGGGATTGTATTGAAGAGCAGTATCGTAATATTTAGTAATACTGTCTACTTGCTCCATTTGCTGGTAGATGTCACCAATCTGAGAATAGATGGTTGAAATCTGTTTCATGTCAGACTTAGGGTCTGCAGTAAGGATTTTAATAGCACGATTAGCGAAATCAATAGCAGACTCAAGCTGCTTGTCTTGCATCAGTGCGATAGATGAGATGTAAGCGATGTCCGGGTCGTCAGGAAAGCTTGTAACAGCGTCGTCGATAAGGCTAACGGCTTTATTTACGCTGTCAGCAAAAGTGGTGTAAGCAATCTGGTTGTATTTTAGGTATGCGTTAGCGGGGTCCATGTCAACGGCATAACTGATTTGCTCAGCGGCTTTTGCGTATTCCTTAAGATAAGCGAGATATTGACTGTAAAAGAAGTGGATATTTCCTTCGTGAGGGTGCATGTCCACAAGAGTGTCAAACAGCGCAATAATCTTAGGTTGGCATTCGGGAGAGTTGAAGATGGTAGAAATATAATTTCGTAGAATTTCCTCCTTGATTTCCACTTCGAGGCTGTTTTTGCTGAGAGAGTTAAAAACTTCCCTGTCGTAAGCGAGCGAGTCACCGGTGCTGAGATAGTAAGAGGCAAGAGTGTAAGAAGCGAAGCCGTCTGTAGAGTCGGCAAGGCAAGCTCGCTGATAGAGAGCGAGAGTTGAGTCAGGCTGTTCCAGGGCTTGATAAACGTTGCCAGCAGTGATTAGTGCACGAGAGTTGTTGCCGGCATGTTTTACCATTTGTGCAGTCTGGTTTAGAGCCTCTGCGGTGTCTTTGAGAGTCAAGTAAGCCTTCAGCTTGCTGATGGTGTACCATTCTTCACCGTATTCGGGAGCGAGAGTCTCGAATATGGAAAGAGCTTTAACGACATTGGCGGAGTCTCCAGAGCTGAGGAGAGTGTTAGAGTAAAAATATTTCACCTCTTTGTCGTCAGGGAATATAGAGTCGAGAGTAGTCCAAACATCCAATGCGCGGTCGATTTTTCCTCGAGAAACGAGGACTTGTCCGAAATAAGTGGATGAGTGTTTGTCTTCAGGGTGGGCGATGAAATATTTGTACATCATTTCGATGCCCTCGTCAAATTCAGCCTGTGAAGCAGCCATTTGAGCTTTGTAGTCGCCGAGATAAAGAGATGCGTAAACGTTAGCGGTGTCGATACATAATAATCGGTCGTAAATCAAGAATGCGCTTGCGTTGTTTTCAAGAGCGGATTGTCGAGCAGCTTCAAGATAAATGTAGTCGATTTTGCGCTGTCTTGCATCATTTTCATAGTCGTCGCCGATAGCAGTCAGAGTGCAGGCGAGGGCGGAAAAGATGATGAATGGTAGTATTTTTAACTTGTTGTTCATTGTCGTCGTTTACTTTACGCCAGTGTGTCCAAAACCGCCGTCACCACGCTCGGTGTCGTTGATGTCTGTGGTCTCTTCCCATGAAACGTGAGAGTATCTTGTGACAACCATCTGGCAAATGCGTTCACCGTCGTTGATAGTGAAAGGTTTGTTAGAGAGGTTGATTAGAATAACACCAATTTCTCCTCGGTAGTCGGCGTCGATTGTGCCCGGTGTGTTAACGAGTGAAATACCGTGTTTGAGTGCGAGTCCGCTGCGAGGTCTAAGCTGACATTCAAATCCTGAAGGGAGCTCGATGAACAGCCCGGTTGGAACGAGGACTCTTTCAAGCGGGTCGAGGACGATAGGGTGAGAGAGGTTTGCACGGACGTCCATTCCGGCAGAGTCAGGAGTAGAGTATTGTGGCACGCAGTGGTGAGACTTATTGATGATTTTAACAGTTACGTTGTCCATATAGTGAAAAATTTTATGCAAAAGTAGTAATTTAAAGTGTGTATAGCAATTTTTGTGGAGTGTTTTTTGCTGAAAAAGTTCAAATTATTGCCCAAATATTTGCTATGTTGCGTTAAGTGGCTTAAAAATAGTGTGTTAAGTGTGTTGTGTCGGTTTTCTTAATGTAATTATTTCATGAAATAGTGACAGTGGTATGTAATTATTTCATGAAAAAGTGACAATAGCGAGGTGTAAGACTATGGGCATTTTTGACAGAGGAAAAAATAACAAAGGTATTCTTTTTTCAATAAATTGTGGTGATTGTAAATAAAAATTCGTAAATTTGTAGTTCGTAAAAATCTACTACCCGCAAAAAATAGAAAAATGGCAACAGACGATATTTTTGACAACGAAAATTATACGCCACAAGACACGGTGGAATATAACGAAGGAGATATACAAACCCTTGACTGGAAAGAGCATATCCGCCGTCGTCCCGGTATGTATATCGGCAAACTCGGCGACGGTACCAATAGCGATGACGGCATATACGTTCTTCTGAAAGAAGTGCTTGACAACTCAATCGATGAATATATGATGGGTTTTGGCCGCCAGATTGTGGTGAATGTGACAGAAACGTCTGTTTCCGTTCGCGACTATGGTCGTGGAGTACCACTGGGAAAGGTTGTGGATGTATCAGCCAAGATGAATACCGGTGGTAAGTATGATTCAAAGGCATTTAAGAAGTCAGTAGGTCTTAACGGAGTGGGAATAAAGGCGGTCAATGCACTTTCCACGTCGTTTGTCATAGCCAGCCATAGAGACGGCGAGATGAAGCGGGTTGAATTTTCAAAGGGAGAGATAATAAATGAATATGACG
>JBJECS010000145.1:0-15066 GCA_051871335.1 Muribaculaceae bacterium
TATCCTGCAGGCGAGTTTCCGTCAGACGGTCTTGGCTCCACTACACGAAACACAAATGCCACCGGAGACATCGCAATCAATACGGATGGAGAAAACTATGTAGAAGCCTGGGTATGCTCAACGGGACAGGGGATGGCGCATTATGTCTATGGCACTGCTCCGACGAAAAATCCACAGGCAATCGTACAAAAGCCGACTCCAGCAGGAGACCCGGAACTATTTTTCTGCGGTACGAACTATTCATCATGGCAACACCTGGATGAATACAAGATGACAGGCAGCAATGGCATTTACACTGTCCATGTGCCATATATTGAAGGCGAATTTAAAATCATCAATACCGACTGCAGCGAGGAATGGTCTTATCCACAGGGTAAGGACCACACACAAACAATGACGCTAAACACGACATACTATGTGAGCAATAACATAGGAGCTGGTATAAATAGCGGCAATAACTGTCAGCTTGCTATACCTGCAATGGACTGCACAGTGACTTACAACCGCAATACGAACACGATAAAAATCACAGGTATTGACGTGCCGGGAATATATTTTGTTGATGCGCAATACGCGAACTGGGCACCGGGCGTTGAAGACTACAGGTTTGCACATCAAGGCAGCGGCATATTCCGCCTTCAACTGGACAAGCTACCCGGTGGCGACGAGTTTAAGATATCAACCGGGAAATGGTCGTCGGACGGTGGGGCAGAATTTTCAGCAAACCGCAAGGACTTGGCAATGGGTCAGAGCTATGACTGCCGATGCAACTCAGTGCCGGGAGAAAATATGGCATCTCCAATAGACCTGACAGACGTGGTATTGATTTTTGACGCAGGAAATTACAAACTCACCCTTTTAGACAAACAGACGGAATCGGTGACTGTAAATGAGCTGCTACACGAAGCGACAGTTATCGGCATTTACGACCTCCTCGGTCGCCGCATCGGGTCTACACTGAAAGACATAGAGGACAGCCACGGCATCTTTATAATCGTGACAAATAAGGGCAAATATAAACTCATGAAATAATAGCTGGTTTCATAATTGTCCTGTTTCAAAAACGGGCTCCAATACAGTGGGGCGCATCAGTGATGTGTCCCACTATTTGTAGTGTTGAGGCGAAAAGTCATTTTTATTGACAGGACGATAAGACTATTTTTTCGCAACAAAATATGGCAGTTGCGCAAAAAATTTGTAACTTTGCAAAGATATTATAATATTATAAAGTCATGACCAACACATTAGAGATAAAACGTGGACTTGACCTGCGTATAGCCGGAGGGATAGAGAAAGCCAAGGTAGAGCGAGAGGTTAAGCCCAAAAGCGTGGCGATATGCCCCGATGACTTCCCAGGTCTGGTGCCAAAGCCAGACGTGAAGGAGGGAGCGGCAATAAAGTCGGGTGAGCCACTTTTCCATGATAAAAAATATGAAGAAATCAAGGTAGTTTCCCCTGTCAGCGGAATAGTGAAATCTGTTGAACGTGGGGAGAGACGCAAAATCCTAAAGTTTGTAATTGAGTCAGACGGCGATGATGCCAAAACATTTGACACGGCAGTCAAGAATGCGGAAGATGCAAAGCGACTGCTTGCTGAAAGTGGCTTGTGGGCGTTCATGAGCCAGCGTCCTTACGGCATCGTTCCAAAATATGACGTGACCCCTCGCGACATATTTGTATCAGGTTTTGACTCAGCGCCCCTTGCTCCTGACTATGCGCTACTGCTTGAGGGAAAAGAGAAAGAACTTGCAGCGGGCGTAAAGCTCCTGGCAATGCTCACTCCAGGCAAGGTATATGTAAGCCGAAGAGCAGGAGCGAAAGACATTGCAGGCGCAGAGATGGTCACTATCAACGGTCCACACCCGGCAAGCATTGTAGGCGTGATGATAAATAACATTGCTCCTGTGAACAAGGGAGAGACCGTATGGACACTTGACGCTGTGACACTTGCTCGCATCGGCGGTCTTGCCTTGACCGGCAAGGTTGACTTTTCTGCCATTGTGGCGCTCACAGGCAGCGAGATTGAAAAGCCTCACTACCTGAAGACGACAATCGGCGCAGAACTAAGTCCTATACTATCAGATATGCTACGCAAGAAAAAGCGCAACAAACGAGTCATTTCCGGCAATGTGCTTGTGGGACAAATTGAGTCACCGGAAGGCTATCTACATTACCCGTACAGACAAATCACAGTGATACCGGAGGGTGACGACAAGGTAGAATTTATGGGCTGGGCATCATTCTCACCAAAAAAGATGAGCGTAAGCCGTTCTTTCCCGGGTCATTTCCTGAGCCGACTTTTCAAGCCGGACGCACGAATAAACGGAGGACGCCGCGCCATGATAATGTCAGGCGAATATGATGAGGTGATGCCAATGGATATTCTGCCGGAATTTCTCATAAAGGCAATATTGTCAAGAAATATCGACCAGATGGAGCAGCTTGGCGTCTACGAGGTAGTGCCAGAAGATTTTGCACTGGCAGAATATGTAGACACCTCAAAGCTTGAGCTACAAAAAATCGTGACAGAAGGGCTTGAATATCTCCGCAAAGAACTTGAATAGGTAACAACATTAAATCGCATATCCCCTTGAAAGCATTAAGGAAATTTTTAGACAAGATAAAGCCACACTTCATGGAAGGAGGAAAGCTGCATGCGTTCCGCTCAGTTTTTGATGGCTTTGAGACATTCCTATTCACTCCGACGACGACATCGACGTCTGGCGTGCATATCCATGACAACAGGGACTCCAAGCGCACTATGACCATAGTAATAATCGCATTGCTCCCTTGTCTGCTATTCGGAATGTATAATACAGGCTACCAAAATGCAGTAGCCGCAGGTGTAAGTGACGCTTCATTCCCGGCAATGACAGCATACGGACTTCTCGCCATATTACCTACAATAGTAGTGACATACCTTGTGGGTCTTGGCATAGAATTTATTGTAGCGCAGTGGCGCGGGGAGGAAATCCAGGAGGGCTTCCTTGTTTCGGGACTATTAATCCCTATGATATGCCCGATAGAGACTCCTCTGTGGATGATAGCCGTGGCGACTGCATTTGCAGTGATATTCGCCAAGGAAGTCTTTGGCGGTACAGGATATAACTTCCTGAACGTATCCCTTGTAGCTCGCGCATTTCTCTTCTTTGCCTATCCGGCAAGCATGAGCGGCGACAAGGTATTCGTAGCGTCAGACAGTATCCTCGGTCTTGGTTACAACCTTGCCGACACATTCACAGGCGCAACACCTCTTGGTCAGGTAGCAACCGCAACAGGAGAAACCGCAATCACAAACCTGAGCGGAAACGCAATGAGCCTTTGGGACATGTTCCTCGGACTTATTCCGGGGTCTTTTGGTGAGACTTCTACCCTGTGCATTCTCATAGGCGGTGTAATATTGCTGGCGACAGGCATTGCGAGCTGGAGAGTGATGCTGTCTGTATTCGCAGGCGGCGCTGTGATGGCACTTATCGCCAACGCTTTTGCCACTCCAACCTATCCGGGTTCATTGCTTGGTGTAGGCGAGCACCTCTGCCTTGGCGGATTTGCCTTCGCGGCAGTTTTTATGGCAACAGACCCTGTTACGGCAGCACGAACCAATACCGGCAAATATATCTACGGCTTCCTGATAGGCGTGATTGCAATCCTAATCCGCGTGTATAACAACGGCTATCCGGAAGGGGCAATGCTCGCGGTACTGCTAATGAACGTATTTGCACCGCTGATTGACTATTGCGTAGTAAGGGCAAATATCAATCGACGACTAAACCGTGTAAAATCAAAAAGCAATGAATAAGCAGAGCAATATCTATACAGTATTATACATCGTAATACTCGTAGTGGTAGTGGGAACGGCTCTCGCTATCACATCAATGTCGCTGAAAGACCGCCAACAGGCAAATGCGGACAATGACCGCAGGCGCCAAATCCTGGCTTCAATAAATATCACTCCTGCAGAGGGCGAAATCCAGGCTGATTTTGACAAATATATAGTTGGACAAGTGGTGATAAATGAAAAAGGCGAAGAAACCGGCAAAGACGCCTTCGGCGTGAATGTAGCCGCACAGGTAAAACTTCCTTCAGAAGAGCGTCAGCTACCTCTCTATATCTGCAAAATAGACGGCACAACAAAATATATCATTCCGCTATATGGAGCAGGGCTTTGGGGTCCGATATGGGGCTATCTCTCACTGAACGAGGACGGCAGCACCATCTATGGCGCATATTTCGGACATCAGGGTGAAACTCCGGGACTGGGAGCTGAAATCACCAAAGAAGCTTTTTATGGTCAATTTCCCGGCAAGGAAATCTTCAAGGAAGGACAATTTGCGCCTGTGTCTGTGGTGAAAAACGGGCAGAAGCCATCCGGCAATGAAGACTATGTAAACGGCATTTCCGGCGGCACAATCACGAGCAAGGGAGTGAGCGCAATGCTCGGCGATTGTCTTGCACCATATAAGGCATATCTTGAAAAACTTCAAAAATCAAAGTAGTTATGGCAGAGAAACAGACATCAAAAAGCGTGATTTTCAATCCGCTATCCAAAAACAATCCGGTCATCGTCCAGATACTCGGTATCTGTTCCGCTCTGGCAGTGACAGCAAAACTTGAGCCGGCACTCGTGATGGGAATGTCAGTAATCGCAGTGCTCGCGTTTTCAAATGTGATAATTTCCCTACTGAGAAATACAATTCCTACCAATATCCGAATAATAGTGCAGCTGGTGGTAGTAGCCGGACTTGTGGTAATCGTAAATCAGCTGCTTACGGCATTTGCGTATGATGTAGCACAACAGCTATCCGTATTTATCGGGCTTATCATCACAAACTGTATACTCATGGGACGACTTGAAGCGTTCGCAATGGCAAACCGCCCATGGCCATCCTTCCTTGACGGTATAGGCAACGGACTTGGATATACAATAATCCTTGTCATCGTGGGCTTTTTCCGCGAACTTCTCGGCAGTGGCACACTGCTTGGCTATCAGGTAATCCCACAGTGGTGTTACGACCATGGATATGTAAACAACGGGCTCATGATACTGCCACCAATGGCACTCATAGTAGTAGCCTGCATTATCTGGGTTCATCGTTCAATCAATAAAGACTTACAGGAATAATCAGCTATGGAAGAATTAAATCTCTTTATAAAGTCGATTTTTATCGACAACATGGTGTTTGCCTACTTCTTGGGTATGTGCTCATTCCTTGCCGTATCTAAAAACGTGAAGACAGCGTTAGGACTCGGTGTTGCGGTCACATTCATGCTTGTGATAAGCCTCCCGGTAAACTACATGCTTGAAAACTACGTCTTAAAGGCAGGCGCATTGCAGTGGCTGGGCGAAGATTTCGCAAACGTAGACCTTAGCTTCCTGTCGCTGATAATGTTTATCGCGGTAATCGCCTCCATGACTCAGCTCGTGGAGATGACTGTGGAAAAATACAGTCCTTCGCTATACGCATCACTCGGGATATTCCTGCCACTGATAGCGGTAAACTGCGCTATTCTCGGCGGCTCTCTATTCATGCAGCAGCGAGAATTTGACAGCGCATGGACAGCTACTTGCGCAGGCGCTGGCTGGGGAATAGGCTGGCTATTAGCAATCGTAGCAATCGCAGCAATCCGGGAGCGCGTGGCAAGCTACTCCAATGTACCCAAACCACTCCGCGGCATAGGTATAACATTCATAATCACGGCACTTATGGGCATAGCATTCATGAGTTTCCTTGGTATTAAACTATAAAACACTTCAGAGAACTATGGCAATAAACAATATATTACTCGCAGCAACTACTTCTCTGACAGTATTTGCAGGTGTAGGAATTTTCCTCATCATCACGCTCCTGTTGGTGGCAATACTCCTTATCGCAAAGCACTATCTGGTGAAGAGCGGCAAGGTTAAAATAAACATGAATGACTCAAAGGAGATAGAGGTTGAGGCAGGTAAGACACTACTGGGCTCACTCTCAGACTCCGGCGTATTTCTCTCCTCTGCATGCGGCGGCAAAGGCAGCTGCGGACAGTGCAGACTGCAAGTGTATGAAGGCGGTGGCGAAATCCTCCCGACAGAAACCGTACACTTCTCTCGCAAGGAGATGAAAGACCACTGGCGACTTGGATGCCAGGTAAAGGTGAAAGACGACATGAAAATCGGTGTATCAGAGTCTGTGCTTGACGTAAAGGAATGGGAATGTGAGGTAATTTCAAACAAGAACGTATCCACATTTATCAAGGAATTTATCGTAGCACTTCCTCCGGGTGAACACATGAACTTTATCCCGGGCTCTTATGCACAGATAAAAATCCCTGTATATGAAATGGATTACGACAAGGATATAGACAAGGAGTCAATCGGCGATGAATACTTGCCGGCATGGGAAAAATTCGGGCTTTTCGGGCTTAAGTGCAAGAATACCGAGCCAACTATCCGCGCATATTCTATGGCAAACTATCCAGCAGAGGGCGACCGCATAATGCTAACGGTACGCATCGCAACTCCTCCATTCAAGCCGAAACCACAGGTAGGATTCCAAGACGTGATGCCGGGTATTGCATCAAGCTATATCTTTACTCTCAAGCCGGGTGATAAAGTGATAATGAGCGGTCCTTACGGAGATTTCCACCCGATATTCGACTCAAAGGCAGAGATGATGTGGATAGGCGGTGGCGCAGGCATGGCACCACTCCGCGCTCAAATCATGCACATGACGAAGACTCTGAAAACGACAGACCGCATAATGAACTATTTCTACGGTGCACGCGCCCTCAACGAGGTGTTCTATCTTGAGGACTTCCTCCAGCTGGAAAAGGACTTCCCTAACTTCAAGTTCCACCTTGCTCTTGACCGTCCAGACCCAGCAGCGGATGCAGCAGGCGTGAAGTATACTCCGGGCTTCGTACATCAGGTAATTTATGACACCTATCTCAAAGACCATGAGTCGCCGGAAGACATCGAATACTACATGTGCGGTCCCGGTCCGATGAGTGCAGCTGTAAACAAGATGCTTGACAGCCTAGGTGTTGACCCTGAAAGCATCCACTACGACAACTTTGGTGGATAATAAGCAGGAACAAAACAGCCATAAAAAAGCGACACAAATGTGCCGCTTTTTTATGTATTATGCAAAGTATTATGCAAATAAATCACTTAGGCAAAAACTTGTCTAAGTCGTCGGGGGAAAGTTCACGGCGGGCGGCGTAGTCACGACGCTGGTCGTCGGTGAGCTGACCGATGGCAAAATATTTTGCTTCACGGTTTACGATTATCAAGCCGGTGGTTGTTGCGGAGGGGAATAGAGCGCAATTTTCGGTGATTTCAATATCTAAAGACTTGTAATCAAGGATGTTGTCAAAAATACGCACCAACGACTGGTCCGGCATAGAAGGATAGCCTACAGCGGGGCGTATACCGCAGTAACGCACAAATGCATGACCAAAATTTTTGTGATAGAAGTCTGTAGCAGCCTCTACAAGTCTGCTAAGCAGCAAATCTGCTAAAATTCCTTCATAACTTGTTGAATCACAGACATATCTGCGGTACATACCGCGCCCAACGGTTGCCACAAAGACCTGAATTGTGGATTTGCACCTGTATTCTTTTGGCGCTACAAAGTCAGCAAGGCAAATAGCGGGCTTTCCCGGCATGACACGCGTCTGGCGGAGCATTGGTAATTTAATCCAATTATCATCAAACCCCTGGAAATAAATATCATCTTCAACAGAATATGCATCACCTTCCACAGCAACAACCTTTACAGACTCATTGGCAGCTATCATCTTGTCAAGGAGAGAGTTAGCATCAGCAAGAAGCTTATTCACCTGCTGGCTGCGTTCACTATCAGGCAGAGAAAATTCGCGAGGGTCAATCTGCCAAGAGTGGAGAAATTGCTTCCAGTTAATTCTGTCACGCAGAGAATTAACCTCAACAAGAGACTCAATTTTAGTACTGCCTCCAACGACAGAATAAAATTCAGCCGGGACAAATTTTCGGCTACGAGCCTGTGGAAGCATAAGAATTTCAAACGAAGAGACTTTCTTATCTTTGGTATGCGAATTGCGTAGTTTTCTCTGAGCCAAAGCATTAGCTTTAGCGGCAGCGAGCGCGGTAGATTTATCAATATATTTCTTAGCCTCGGCAGCGAGCTGCGCCGCATCAGCTGTATGAACGACAGCACCGCTATATTCAGGGGCGATTTTCAGCGCAGTATGAAGGTCTGATGTAGTGGCACCGCCGATAAAAAGTGGTATTTTCAGTCCACGCACCTCCATATTTCGTGCGACCGTCACCATTTCTGAGAGAGAAGGGGTAATAAGTCCGCTGAGACCGATTGCATCAGCTGAAGTTTCTATAGCTGTGTCAATAATTTTCTCAGGCGGTGTCATTACTCCTAAGTCTATGATATCAAAGCCATTACACCGCAAAACGACAGCTACAATATTTTTTCCTATGTCGTGAACATCGCCTTTTACGGTGGCAAGCACCATTTTATACTTGTTTTTTGGAGCCTCACCACCATTATTTTTTTCAATTTCCGGTGTGAGGATTTCTACAGCCTCTTTCATGACCGTAGCGCTCTTAACTACCTGTGGCAGAAACATTTCACCACGTCCAAAACGTTCACCAACAGTATTCATCGCACCCATGAGAATGTTTTCGATAATGCTGATAGCTGAAATTCCACCGGCAAGTAGAGCGGAAATGTCATCAGCAATTCCGGCAGTGTTACCTGTGATAAGCGCATTTGCCAAGTGGCTTTCCGGCGTAGTGGCAATCTCCATTTTAGGAGCCTGTGACTTTTTCGCCGGCATAAATTCCGGTGCCATTTCCACAAGGCGGAAGGTGGCATCGTCAGAAGTATTGTCGAGGACTGAAATGACAGCCTCCCGCAGCTTTTCGGGGATGCTGTCAAGCGGCAGAATACCCGCGGGATTTACAATCGCCATTTTCATACCCACTTGGCGAGCCTTGTCAATGAATATTGAGTGCATCACGTTTCTGACATAGTCGTTGCCACGAAACGAGAACGAGAGATTGCTCAGTCCACCCGAAATGTTGCTATACTTCAGGTTTTCATGTATCCATTTTGCAGCTGCAATGAAGTCCACGCCATAATTATCGTGTTCTTTCAATCCGGTAGCCACCGCAAGGATGTTCGGGTCAAAGATTATATCGCAAGCAGGTATTCCGGATGCTGTAAGCAGTCTATATGCACGTTCACATACAGCTTTTCTGTGCTCGAGAGTAGTAGCCTGCCCGGTTTCGTCAAATGCCATGACCACCATCGCCGCCCCCATACGGCGAATTTCCCGAGCATGCGCAATAAACTCCTCTTCACCGTTTTTCAGCGATATGGAATTTACTATCGGCTTGCCTTGTATATGTTTCAAAGCCTCTCTAATCACGTCAAAATCAGATGAGTCTACCATCACAGGGACATTAGCAACAGCGGGCTCTGTAGCGATTTTGGTAAGGAATTTCACCATGCACGATTTTGTGTCCAGCAGTCCATCGTCCATGTTAATATCTATGATGTCTGCACCTTTATCAATCTGCGAGGCGGCTATAGATAGGGCCTCGTCGTAATTGTTTTCGTTAATTAGTCTCAAAAACTTTCGGCTACCGGCAACGTTACACCGCTCACCTACGTTTACGAAATCCTTATCTGCATAGTCAAGCGCCTTTAGTCCTGAAACACGCAGAGATATGCCTCCGGCGGAAATATTCCGTGGGCTCAGTCCCTTGACTGTCTTTGCGATAGCGGCAATATGTTCGGGAGTAGTGCCACAGCATCCACCAATAATGTTAACTCTGGCAAGTGCACCGCTCTTCACTATTTCCTCCACCATTTGCCCCGGAGTCTGGTCGTATTCACCCAGCTCGTTAGGCAATCCGGCATTTGGATAAAAAACTACCCCACCTTCATATCCATCAATCTCCACAAGATGTGAGGCGAGAGCCTCTGCGCCAAAGCCGCAGTTAATACCGACCGCTATTGGCTTTGCATGAGAGACGGCTGTAATAAATGCACTTAAATTCATGCCGGAAAGCGTCTGCCCTGTCATTGTGAGCGTAGCAGAAACCATCATCGGGATGCGTATGCCGGTAGCTTCAAATGCACGGATAGCACCGAAAATAGCAGCCTTAGCATTAAGGGTGTCATAGAAGGTTTCGAGAGCGAGAATATCAACACCGCCTCCTATAAGAGCCTTACACTGAACGAAATACGTGTCAGCCATTTCGTCAAAAGTAACGGAATCACCAAGGTTTGCCGCCATGGTGAGAGACTTACTTGTAGGACCTACGCTACCAGCGACGAAACACGACTTTCCGTTACATTTTCCATATTCATCTGCTACACGACGGGAGAGACGAGCAGCCGCAAGGTTTATCTCCTCCACAGCCTCTTGCATATCATAGTCGGCAAGAGAAATGGCGTTGGCATTAAACGTGTCGGTGGTGATGATGTCCACACCTGCATCGAGGTATTTGCGATGAATATTCTCAATGATGTCAGGTCGGGAAAGGACAAGAATATCATTGCATCCTTTCATCGCCTTATCAGAGTGATGGCAACAGCAACAGTGGGCATGAAAGTCTTTTTCTTCCAGTCCATATCTCTGAATCATAGTGCCGGTAGCACCGTCAAGGACGAGTATACGCTCGCTCATCAGCGAAATAAGCTCCAAGCTGCGAGCGGAATACGGTATGTTGTCGTAAAAATCGTTCATTTTCTTTTGTCTGCAAAAAAGTTTTTAATCAGTGCGGCACATTCGTCTCTGAGCACGCCTGCACGTACGGTAGACTTTGGGTGAAACGGCTGTCGCTGAGGAGTATAGATATGATAGCCACGCTTTTCATCTTCCGCACCAAACACAATCCGGCTAATCTGGCTCCAGCCAATAGCACCGGCGCACATGAGGCAAGGCTCGACGGTGACGTATAGAGTGCAGTCAGTCAGGTACTTACCGCCGATTGTGTCAGCAGCCGCAGTAATAGCCTGCATTTCAGCATGAGCAGTGACATCGCAAAGTCGTTCCGTAAGATTATGCCCGCGACCAATCACCCTGCCGTTGCACACAATCACAGCGCCGATAGGGATTTCGTCTTCCGCAAGAGCCGCCTGTGCCTCTGCCAGCGCATAGCGCATAAATTTTTCATCTTCGTCAATCATCAGAATATCAATTAGTCAGCCAACAAGTCTATTGACATACCCTCGTCAGCCGCAATGGTATTCGGGAAAATCGCCTGAGCCTCCGGCAACAATTCCGCAGGCTCTTCATACCTCTTAGAATAATGCCCGATGATAAGCTGTTTTGCACCAGCCATTTTCGCAATAGTAGCAGCCTGTGCAGCGGTGGAATGTCCTCTCTCAAATGCTTTTTCTTCAAGGTCTGACGTGTAAGTAGCTTCGTGATAAATAGTATCCACTCCCCTCACCGCTTCCGCTACGCGCGGGTCAAACATAGTGTCGGAGCAATAGGCATAGCTTGTTGCAGGATTAGGGTCTGATGTAAGCACAGAGTTTGGCACCACCCTGCCATCAGGCAACACCAGGTCTGCTCCGTCTTTCAGGTCTTGTATCAGCCTCACCGGCACATCGTAAAACTTCATCATTTCACCGTTTATGTGTCGCGGCTTTTTCTTTTCTCGGAAAATAAATCCAACACACGGCACCCTATGATATAGCGGAAACGCCTCCACGGTAAGAGCATTTGTCTCCAACAGGAGTCCTCCTTTAGGATTAATCTCCACAAATTCCACGTCAAATGAACAGTGAGGGCACATGTATTCTATCACCGGCTTTAACATCCTTATACCCTCCTTCAGCATATAAACTTTGACGCATCCTTCTCGTCCGTGAAGGGAGAGAGTGGAAAGCAACCCCGGCAATCCAAGGCAATGGTCGCCATGGGTATGACTGATGAAAATATGCGTCAGCCGCGAGAATTTGAGGCTGTTACGGCGCAACTGTAGCTGCGCCCCCTCTCCACAGTCAATCATCATCAGTGATTCGCGAAAGTTTATCACCTGGCATGAAGGATTATGCCGCATTGAGGGCGTTGCCGAGCCGCACCCCAGGATATTTACCTTAAAAGACTCCATATCGTTCATATTTATGTCACAAAGTTAAGCATTTTTCAGCATACTTTCCCCTATTATCCCCATTAAAATAAATTTAAATTTTATTTTTTTGGCGATTTTGTTTGTTGTTTGATAAAAAAGTATTACCTTTGCACTCACAAAACCTGCGCATGTGGCGTAATGGTAGCCGCGTCAGACTTAGGATCTGATGTCTCAGGACGTGGGGGTTCGAGTCCCTTCATGCGCACGAAAAGCTGTGGCCCAATTTGGTTGCAGCTTTTTTTTTGTAAAAGAAGCCCAAATGTGTAAATTATTAAAATTTTCTTAATAATTATTAAGACATATCATATTATTGGCATTTTATATACTGTATGTAACAATTTATGCGTAAATTTACCGCCGATATTATTTTCTATGCCTGAGAAGCAATTCAAACGTGCCTAAGAAATAATTCTAACGATTACAAACATAGATAAAAACCTAATAAAAAAACATGAAGAGAATACGTTCAGCGTTAATTACCGTATTAATTGCCATGCTTATGCCAAGTGTAGCATTTGCATGGGGAGGTCACCTTATAGGACTTGACCCCGGTCATGGAGGTTCAGACCCGGGCGCATCAGGACCGTCAGCACCACATGAGGCAGAGCTATGTCTGCGTGCAGCAACTCAAGTCTGCGACTGGATAGTAAACCAAATGGGCGGTAAATGTAATATGACACGCACATCAAACGTAGATGTATCACTATCAGCCCGCCGCTCATTTTCCATTTCCTGGGACCCGTGGATATTCTGTTCTTTTCATCTAAACGCCTTTAATGGCAGTGCCCACGGAACAGAGACATGGTATTACTGGACAGAAGGTAACTCATATAACCTTGCCACCAACGTACACGCACAGTTAGTTTCACAATTAGGGCTGACAAACAGAGGAATTAAAAATAATGGGTGGACAGTAATCACCGGCAGCTCAAATATTCCTGCCATATTGACGGAGAGCCTCTTTGTGGACTACTACAACGAGTGGAATATGATAAACGACAACAGCAAGGACGGCTTCAAAAAGTGGTGTCGTGCACATATTTACGGCTTTTACGACTATCTCCATAACATTCACGGCATGAATGGAGACCCGCGCAGCAACAGCGCTATAAACGGCACTCCTTCCGCCTCGCTAAATGTATCTACGGGCAGTGTAGGATTTAACTGCTATCGAAAGGCTCATCCTACGCAGCAGTTTACCGTCACCGGCACATCACTAAGCAACGACATAATCGTGTCTTCAAATAATGCCGCATTTACAGTCAACGGCAGTAATTCCGTCAATATCGGAAAGACGGGAGGCACTGTCACCGTAAGGCTTGCAAACTCAGACAACAATGGCAGCACAAGCGGCACCGTCACTATTACCTCAGGCTCACTAAGCAAGACAGTAAGCGTCAGCGCAAACATTACGGAGCATCCTGTACAGTCAATGCACGAAGTGTGGAATTTCTCAGAGCAAAAAGGCAACAAGAACGAAAAGGGCTACGATGCCTCAAAAATCAGCAATTTCACTTATAATGACGGAAAACTCTACTGCGTATATGACCACTCTGCAATCAAGGTACTGAACGCCGCAACAGGCGAAAATCTCGGCAACCTCTATGAGGGAGGTATCTGCAATGGTGGCGAATACAAGTTCAGCGACGTAAAATGCATAGACAACGTCATCGTAGCATGTAACTACGTCAAAGCCGGCGGAGAGCTGCGACTATACGCATGGGAAAATGACCAGACAGACCCTTACCTGCTCTTAAGCACCACAGAAATGCAAGGTGCAACAAGTGTTGGCGAATGTATGGAAATAGTAGGCACCTTCGCAAGCGATGTATGGTTTGCTTTCGGCAACGATGATGGAAGCACTACCCGAATAGTAGAATACCGACGCTACAATGGTGCATGGTCGTCAAAAAATACCGTTGTGCTTAAAGACGGAGCGCAACTGAAGACCGGCTCTCATACCCGCGGCTATCCAAAAGGAGGAGGCTGGTGGGTTGACGGCAATGACAGTTACCCACACTGGACCGCATGGGACGACGCTTCACAGGCAACAACGGCGCGATGCTCTGTAAACACAGGCGATATGCTCGGAGGCTCTCATCACGAATTTTATTTCAAGGGGCATAAATATGCTGTAAACGTGAAGTTTAACAATGGACTCAAAGGCAGACTCGGTCTGTGCTTTGACAATGTGGGAAATTTCTCAGATGCGCTCTATCTTAACGACTACCCTGCAGAAGGACTTGGTGGCAACACGCGCAACACGTCAGGCGCAGGCGATGTAATAGTAAAAACAGACGAGAATAACTATATCCACGCATGGGTATTTACAGAAAATCACGGTATTGCATGCTATGCTTACGGCGACAACCCATCAGGCAGCTACGTTGGACCTCTCCAGCCGGCTGAAAAGTGGAATTTCTCAGAAAAGCGCGGAAATCAGACAGAACTCGGCTGGGACACCAAGAAAATAAACAATATTGCGTATGGCGCCGGCAAGCTTTACTGCGTTTACGACCATAGCGCAATCAAAGTGCTTGACGCACAGACAGGTAAATACCTGGGCGACCTTCCGCTCGGAAACGTAGTAAATGGCGGAACATACGCACTGAGCGACGTAGAATATATCGACGGCAAAGTTGTAGCTTGTAACTACGCCGTTGCAGGACAAGAGCTTAAGTTCTACTGGTGGGCGAACGACTGCGTAGAGCCAGAACTACTCCATTCAACAACAGACCTTCAGGGAGCCCCTGCACTCGGCGACTGCTTTGAAGTGAACAAAAACGCCACATTCAGCAAGAGCGTGTACTTCGCATTTGCCAATGATGACGGCACAACGTCTCGCCTCGTGGAATATGAAAGAAAACCAGATGGCACATGGGCTGTAGCGATGCGCAAGTTCACAACAGACGGCAGTACTCGCCTACCGCTCGGCAAAT
>JBJECS010000146.1:0-2741 GCA_051871335.1 Muribaculaceae bacterium
CGAGAGTGATTGTGACTTTCTGTCGTTCAGGCTGTTCGTCAGAATAAATATTACGTCCGAAGTCGTAGTGCAGCTGTATGTTTTGTGCAGCGATTGAGCCAGCAGCCATCAGTGCGATGAGTGTGAAGAGTAGTTTGTTCATTGTAATTTTTTTTGAAATTGACTGCAAAGGTAGTAATAATAAATATAATGCGATTTGTTTTGTAACAATAATTTGCGTAATATCCTTGAAATTGCTACTTTTGCAATAAATATTGAGCAGAAATGAGGAACAACAGAAACAGGGCAACCGGCGGCGTACGCCGCGTGGATACAAAATATACTCAGTTTGTGGCGAGAGAGGAGAGTGTACTTCTCGACTTTGTCATGAAAAGCCTATCGGGGATAAGCAAGACAAAAGCCAAGGCGATACTTGGCGGAGGAGGCGTGTTGGTTGAACACGAGGTGGTGACGCGTCACGATTTTGCAGTGAAGCCGGGGATGATAGTGGAGATTAGCAAGCATCCGGGAGGAGACCGCCGTAGTTTTGACTATACGCCATATTTTAACATCGTATATGAAGATGACGATGTGATAGTGGTGAATAAGGCAGATGAAGTTCTGTCGATGGGAGTTGGACGCAATAGCCTGAATATGAAGGATTTGCTTGACAGATATTTTGTGGATACGCGAAAAAATTGCACAGCACACGTTGTACATCGCCTTGATGCCCGGACGACCGGTCTGATGATGTATGCAAAGAGTGTAGAGGTGCAGCAGCTACTTACGGCGGACTGGCAGAAGACAATCATAG
The DNA here is from genome assembly GCA_051871335.1 of Muribaculaceae bacterium. Lineage (GTDB taxonomy): Bacteria > Bacteroidota > Bacteroidia > Bacteroidales > Muribaculaceae > CAJUPY01. Next base: position 794 of record JBJECS010000146.1, read on the forward strand.
ACAGGCGGTATGTAGCTGTGGTAGAGGGAGAAATGGAACAGGATGAAGGAAGTGTCAAGAGTTGGCTAAAGGATACGGAAAGCCTGAAAATAATCAGTAGCCGCAGCAACAATGGGGGCAAGTGGGCTTGGACAGACTGGAAGCTTTTGAAAAGAGGTAAGGGTTTGTCTCTCATAGAATTACATCTACACACAGGAAGGAAAAATCAAATCAGAGTTCATATGTCGGTAATTCATCATCCTATTTTCGGTGACTATAAGTATGGGGCAAGAGAGGATGGGGCGAAGCGAATGTGTCTGCATGCGTATAAACTGGCTTTTTATCAGCCACGCACGCATGAGGCCTTGAGTTTTGAGACACCGTTTCCGGCATATTTTACGAATTTGGTGAGAAATTTGCGTTAAAGATTGTTAAAGGTATTGACAAAGGGGTTCTGATGTTGTAACTTTGCAAAAGAAAAAAACTCCCAATTACCGTGAAACTACGAATACAGGCATATTTTATAGCAGCAATAGTGGCGCTTGGCGCGACTGCTCAGGAGGTTGAACATAATCTCCAGGGAACCCCTCTGCATGAAATATATGCGAACAATATGAGTAGCGTAACGACTGCATTAATTCCCTCAGCCACGCTAAATTTCCTCGAAACCCGCACCGAGGATGATTATGACTACGCGTTGGCAAATGACATGATAGAGTATGCCAAGACGTTTATAGGCACACGCTATCGCCGCGGAGGTAAAACCCCGGCAGGATTTGATTGCTCAGGCTTCACGAGCTATATATACCGCGAGTTTGGCTATAGCCTTGGAGCATCGTCAAGTGCTCAGGCACTTCAAGGCGTGGCAGTGGATACAGAAGATATTCTCCCAGGTGACCTGGTGATATTTAATGGTCGGAGAGCCGGAGGAAGAGTAGGGCATGTAGGCATTGCCGTAGACTATGACCACGAAACGGGCGTGGTAACCTTTATCCATTCCGCTGTAGGTGGCGGTATTCGCATTGACAAGACCTCTCAGCCATATTACAAGGCGAGGTTTTTAGGTGCGAGAAGAGTACTTTGAAATTTTTGATATAGAAAAACACAGCAAGTTGGATTTTTTTCAGGATAAAAAAAAAGCAGCAGGCGAAAAACACCTGCTGCGAGTATGATTGTGTTGTATGTATTATTTGCGGATTTTAGCGGCAAATGAAGCGCAGTTGCTTGTGTGCGCTCTGATGACGTAAACACCAGCCGGAAGATTGTTAGCGATAGTACTATTTGCAGAAGAAGTAAGGATTTGACGTCCTTGCAGGTCGTAAACTTCGACAGATTTGATGTCGCCGTCAGTCACGATGTTACCGTCTTCGTCGAAAGTGATGGTATTTTTCCCAACGGAAATGATGTCAGTAGAGCCGTCGTCGTCAAGGTTGAAGATGTAAGACGCAGTATAGTTTTCGCCGCTCCAAGTGTCTTGGCACCACATAGCAACCGTGCTCAAATCGCTATTTGCGACGCATACGCCGGTGCAGATAGCTTCGATGGTTTCAGCAATCGGGTTACCCTCTCCATCAACAATCAGGTTGCCTTCGTCATCGTATTTGTAGCCAGTCACGATGTTTCGCATGAGGGTGTTTTGAACCCAATCCGCCATTTCCTCGCCATAGCCGGAGAGCCAGTCTTCAACAGGTGTAGCCACTCCGTCACGGTAAAGCCAACCGCGAGAAATCATGTCGTTGATACCATTGCAGAGGAACATGTCGTTGTCGTTAGGCACGTCTGCGACCATCATGCTGACACCATTGTTTTCAATGTTAGTCACTTCGCCGGTGGTGAGGTCGATGATGGTAGGATAGTAAACGCTGATAGGCCACCAAGAGTCCGGACTTTCCACAGAAACGTATCCGGAAGTGATGTATTTCTGACCGTTAGGGGTGATGTAGACGTTGTTAAATTCGTAATTTGGTAC
>JBJECS010000147.1:0-2729 GCA_051871335.1 Muribaculaceae bacterium
TGATACGGACTACAGTGCCCTCTGCCCCCTCAAACTCACCGGCTATAACACGCACACGCTGTCCCTCATGAAATCTGTCAATATTGTCCGAGAAATACTCAAGCTGTTCATTCGCGGTATCTGTGACAAGACGGAACATACGCATCTCGGCATCAGGGATAGCAGACGCATGTCGCCCGGCATCATAAACTGCGGTGTAAATCATCGCCTTATCATGCAATACGTCAATTGCTCTCACAGTGTCGCGATGAGCACAACGGAAAAATATGAGAGAGCATAGCGGACGCTCCCTGTATGTGATTTTCCCATCTGTTTTTGTTGCAACTTTCACCATGGGGACATACGTTTCGGTTGTAATATCAGCTATTAGCGACTTTATTGAGTCCAGATTTCTGACAAAAGACTTCGCAGCATACCAATTAACAGAATCCAGGTCTATTTGCCGCGGAGCTTTGACCATTTCCTTTTCCGCACCCACCACTGTAACGCCCGCAAATACATTTTCCGCACCAGGCAGATACTTGTTGCGCAATGCACGCAGCGTACGCAAATAGAAATGTATTGTCGTTGCCTGCATTCCATTATTTGCAAGAAAATCCACATAATCCTGCAGATATTTCTTGGAAAGTGCAGACAGGGAGACGTCATCGTAAGCGAAATTTACGATTGATTTCCGCAAGGCAACAAAGCTACGGGCATAGGCGTTTCTGCCTAAGTCGTTAAGTTCGCTGATTCTCCGGTCAATGACAGTGATAAGTGGTAAATCGTGCGTTTCGATTACCATTTAGTAAAATAGAAATGTATTTTTTGGAATACGAAGACATTCCCCGCATTGCAATGCTAAGATAAGGTCTGCAAGCAGGAAATACACGGTTAGTTCGCCTAACTTTCTGATTTTTAGTGTCATAAAAGTTTCCGAATCACATCTCCACCCCTATCCAAGGGCTTTGAAGTAACCTTTTTTATGGCACTCTCTTCGCAAGAGATTGCCTTTTTCCGTTGCAAAGTTACGAAACTTTCTCTAAATAAGCAATTTATTAGTTTTTTAATTTTTAGATCATGCTCCAATTATTGGCACATTAACACAAATATATTTAAAGAGATGTTTATTCTATAAATACTAATCTGCTATATTTCAATACATTGAAAACACCTTCCGCAAAATCAACATCTCTTGCGAAGAGACATTTATTTAATCATCTAATATATAGATATCTGAAATACGAGAATTATTGGAATTTTTCAGTCAAGAATGTTGATATGATATCTAATCATGACTATTAAGCGTTTGTACAGATACGCAGTTACTGCTCAAAAAACAAAAGGGATAGCTTCAGTTTACCAAGGATAACGTGAAAAATTTGAGCATATTTCCAGCCCTCTCTATTTCTTATTTCTTATTTCCTATTTCGTAATACAAAAGGGCACCCCATTCGAGGAACCCTTTTTATCTATTTATCGTGAGGCGCGTGATGTATCACGTCCGTTTCATTGATTACGCCTACTATCGGATAATCTGCTTTCTTACCTTATTGCCCTGACGGATGATGTAAAGACCATTCTGTGGATTAGCCACACGCACACCCTGCAGATTGTAGTATTCTACCGGAGCATCTGCATCTTCCATCTCAACTGCCTCTACACCGGTAGTCTTTCCGGTTGTATTGCAGTAAACATTTACAGCACCTGTGCTATCTGAGGACTTTACAAACGCACCATCAACATATGCGAGGTATTCGCCATCTGCATATCTCAGGCGCCCCTCATCATCCACATAGAACTCTGCGGCTTCAGTTTCTTCTGTAACAAATGCAGGAGTTCCAAGGTAATGACGATTCTTCACAACCTCATTCTCTACACCTCCGTAAAGATAGAAACCTGATTTTCCGCTAATTGTATTGCCGCTTGATACCACCTCAAACTCATCAACATCCGTCTGTGCCTTTTCAAGGACAAGATTGTTCTCGCCAAGTTCTACCTCAGCACCTTTCGTAGCGTCTACACGGCTTACTGCTATATTGCCCGATACAAGTACTGCGAAATTTCCGTTTGATACTGATTTTCCGGCATCAAGCAATGTATATGTAGATTCTTCACCACCGGAATAAGCGTCATCCCATACAAACTCAATAGATTGTAGCTACAATGACAATGTATTCACCGGCAATATCATTAAATATCTATATTGACCCTCAACAATGTATTCCGCTGTAGCTGTTGAGCCATCATACTTCAAGGTAGCCAACTCAGTTCCTTTTGCCTTTTCATCACCGGTGCAATATTTCAACAATTCATCATTATCTTCTGAGGCATAGGCTTCGTATGGCTCGTTTTTACCATAAATAGATAAAGCTTTATTTGCCCGTGAGTTGGTATTCCATGTAATTATAACCTTTGACACATTACCAACTGATTTTGTCATAAAAATACCACTTCCACGTTCTCCTCTGGCCAAATCTGTAACGCCATTGATTGCAAATGAATTATATATATTCGCAGTACGTCCGGCATAAGCAGCGCCATTTTTAGTCGTAATTTCAAAATTGGTATATGTTTCCGGACTTTGAATTCCGGCATCTTCTATTGTCAGCACATCTGAAAGCATATATTTGGATACAACATAATAAGTCGCCACATTTTCAGCAGTTTTACCATACTTGTTTGTAACTACAGCAAAAGAAAAATTTGTTTTTTTAACCATCTTACTTGCCTTCTTCGGCTCTTTTCTG
>JBJECS010000148.1:0-2721 GCA_051871335.1 Muribaculaceae bacterium
GGGACGCGAGATAAATACTCTCGGCAGCAAAAGCAATCACGCAGAGATGCAGATTATCGTAGTGAAGATGAAGGACGAGCTGGAGCAAATAAAGGAGCAAGTGCTAAACGTAATGTAACATAACCAAGTATTTATTACCATGAAAGGAAAAATCATCATAATATCAGCGCCATCGGGATGTGGAAAATCTACGATTATCGGTGCAATCATGGAGCGGGAAAATGTTGAGCTTCAATTTTCCGTATCCGCGACAAACCGGAAGCCGCGCGAGGGAGAGAAAGACGGGGTGAATTATTATTTTCTATCTACGCAAGACTTTCTTGACAAAGTGTCAGGCGGCGAGTTTGTTGAGTATGAGGAAGTTTATCCCGGACGTTTTTACGGCACGCTGAAGAGCGAAATTATACGCACAGTGGAGGAAGGGAAAAACGTAGTGCTTGACATAGACGTGAAGGGCGGAATAAACGTGAAAAAGCAGTTTGGCGATGAAGCAATCACTATCTTTATCATGCCACCGTCTGTAGCAGCACTCCGTGAACGACTTATACACCGCGGAACAGATGCGATAGACGTGATAAATCAGCGTGTGGAAAAGGCAGAGTATGAAATTTCATTTGCCGGACAATATGACGTCACAATCATAAACGATAACCTTGAAGAGGCAATTACAAACACAGAAAACGTAATAAAAGAATTTTTAGAAAAATAATGAAAAAGCGAGTAGGCATTATGGGCGGCTCGTTTAATCCCGTCCATATCGGTCATCTCATGCTGGCGAGCTATATTCGCCGCGAGTATTGGCTTGACTCAGTGAAGCTCGTTCTTTCCCCACTAAATCCCCTGAAGGAAAACCCTTCATCGCTGTTGCCAGATGATGTGAGACTTCATATGCTAAGGCTAGCATGCAGCGAAGTGGATTTTCTCGAGGCATCAGACGTGGAACTGGAGCTTCCGCGCCCATCATACACCATAAATACTCTGCGTCATCTGTCTGCCATGTATCCTGATACTGATTTTTGCCTGATAATAGGCGCAGATAACTGGCAGATATTCGACCGGTGGCGTTCGGCAGACGAAATATTGCGCGACTATGGAATAATAGTCTATCCCCGACCCGGCTATGAAATAGACATACGAAACATCCACAGCGCCAGCTTCTCCAATGCCCCTACTTTCGACATATCCTCTACTTTTGTACGCAATCTCATCGCTTCAGGCGGCGACCCGGCGTATTATGTAACAGAGAAGGTAAGAAAATACATTATTGACAATAATCTATATAAAAATGCGTAAATACATAATCCTCATTGCATCCATTATTGCCTTAGCCGTTACTGCTCAAGACAATGTAGCAAAAGATACTTATATCTACAACATTATAGGCAACGATACTCTGCGCCTTGACCGCTATTATGATGCCTCACAGCCTACAAAAGCCACCATAATATTTGCTTTCGGAGGGAGTTTTAAGGCGGGCGAACGCGACAATTCGCAATACTTGCCTTTTTTCCAATTCATGGCAGAAAAGGGTGTGAATGTTGTGTCTATTGACTATCGTACAGCACTGAAAGATGTGCCAATGTCGCAAATGGCTACACTTGACGGCTTTGCTGTGGCATTGCAGGGTGCTATAACAGCAGCGGTGACAGATTTCTATACCGCCACAGGATATGTGATGACAAAAAGTACAGAATGGGGCATCGACCCGACGAAAATATTTGCTTGTGGTTCAAGTGCCGGAGCAATCACAGCACTTCAGGCAGAAAATTTCCTTGTAAACGGCGGAGTGAAATGCATTTTTCCCGATTGGTTTAATTATGCAGGAGTAATTTCATTTGCCGGTGCCATTTGTGCCGACGGTGAGCCTACATGGACAGATAAAACAGCCCCAATGCTTATGTTTCATGGCGATGCAGATACCGTGGTGCCATACAATAAGGCAGTTGCAGGTTCTTTGGGACTTTATGGTTCTAAGAATATAAGTGATAAACTTGACGGCATGGAAATCCCTCACATACTCCACACTGTGATGGGTGCAAGCCACGAAATTTGCACCTATCCTATGGATAACTGCCGCACTGAAATATTGACATTTATAGTAAACTCTATATGCGGCAATGTAAAAAACATAACACGCATTACAGACCGCAAACCGGGAGTGCGTGAATATAAAACAGACTTTACCATTGAAGAATACCTAAAAGCAAATTTGTAATTATGAGAAAAATTTGTGCCGTAATTTGCTTGCTGACATTCATTGTAATATCCGCAAAAGACAAACATGAAAGTGTAGATTTAGGACTAAGTGTAAAATGGGCTACTACGAACGTGGGAGCAGAAACTCCCGAGGCTTTCGGCGACTATTTCTGCTATGGCGAGACAGAAGTAAAGCCTTTATACCTGCCTGAATATTATACTGCTGACACAAATTTAGGCAACATTTCCGGCACAAAATATGACCCTGCATGCACAGCATGGGGAAATGGCTGGCGTATGCCTACGATGGAGGAACTGCGTGAACTGAAGGAAAAATGCAGCTGGACTCATACGTCAATAAATGGAACAGACGGCTGGCGAGTAACCGGTGCGAATGGCAATTCTATCTTCCTTCCTGCAGCCGGCTATCGCTATCGCGAATGGCAATACTATATAGGCGTATATGGATTTTATCTCTCCGGCACAGCGTATCCAGGCAAACAAGACTGTGCATGGTCGCTACTT
>JBJECS010000149.1:0-2715 GCA_051871335.1 Muribaculaceae bacterium
AGTGTCAGCCCAAATTTTGATTGCTCATAAAATTTTTACCGGACAGCAATAATTAGCAATATTATCGGATTACAACTTTCTCAGTGTGAGAAGTGTTGCCTGCTTTTACAGAGATGATGTAAACGCCTTTCATTAAGCGACTTGCATCAAGAGTGGCAGTGTCGCCTGCAGAAGATGCAGATGCGACTTTCTGTCCTGCCATATTATACATTGCAGCTTCTACACCATTTGCGTTGGCTACGAAAACTTCGTAGTTGTCAAAACCTTTTTTTGCTACCAGTACGTTAGCCTTGTCAGCTACGAGCTGGGTAGCACCATCTGTGGCGATAGCTAACTTAAGTCCTGCGTATGCATCGAGCTGCCCTGCAGGTCCCCACGCCTCGCTGAAATACTTTGTCTTTACGGCAGTTTGCTGAGCGATTTGTGCGATTTGTGCAGGTGATAGAGCCGGGTTAGCTTGTAGCCAGAGAGCTACAACACCTGTCATGACAGGCGCAGCCATTGAAGTACCCTGCATAGGAGTCCAGTAGTGGTTGCGGTTGTTGAAAGAACCGCCGAAAGTCTTTGGATAGTAAGTAGAGTTATAGCTTCCGCCTTCTACAAAAGGCTGGCTGAGAGAAGAAACGAGTGCACATCCCGGGGTGCAGATAGTAGGAAGCTGGCGACCATCGCATGTAGATCCGTAAGAAGAGAAGTAGGCGATGTCACCGATGGTGTTACCTGTGTAAGGGGAGATGTTTTTAGTGTTGTAAGCACCTACGGCTATTGTGTTTTGCCCGCAAGCCATGTTGTTGATAGTACCATTGTCGGTAGGTTCGTCAAATATGCTGTAGCCAGAAGCGAGGTTTGTATAGTAACCATCTGCGTAAGCAAATAAAGTCTGTCCGTCTTTACCTATTGCGACGATTGCAGGAATGACAGTTGAAGAAGTGGTCTTGTTGATAAGCGTGAAAGCAAGCTGAATTTGAGTCTTCCCAGTCACTTCATTGACGTATTTCACAGCGCCGACGGTTGAAGACTTATAGTAATTGTCAAAGTTTGTGTCTGTCATGTGTCCGTCTTCAGCTACGGAAGAGTTTGAGAGGAACTGTACATCTTCAGTTACAGCAAAGCCACAAACAGTAGAGTAATCAGACTTGTTGATGATTAGGAAAGACACGCTAACGTCTTGTGCATCATCGGCATTGATATAAAGGGAACCGTAAGCCTGGTAGTATGAGTTTGCGTTCTTGAGGGTACTACTTGGCACGAGTGCAGTCTGTATTCTTTGTGCACGAGTGCTTGAAGATGAAAGCTTTTTTGTGATGGCGATTTTCTCTCCCGCTTCGTTACCGGAAGATATACAGATGGTGATGTCTTTTGCGAGTTCGTTAAGTGCAGCAGTGAAGTTGTCGCTACCGTCGTGTGGACCCTCGTTAGCTCCGAGCGACATGTTAATAACCGCAGGCTTGCCAACGCTCTTTGCGTATGCTTTAATGTCTGCAACGGACTGTAGGAGCATGTTGTCTGAGAAGTCTCCTGCACAAAGGATTATGTCTGCGTCGGTAGCCATACCGTGGAAATCCTTTGTAGCATCGTTGTGAGCATAACCTCCCACCGCGATACCTGATGTATGTGTGCCGTGACATTCTCCGCTGTTGTCAGTAGAATATGATGCGAGGCTTGTGCCGGTATAATCTTTTTTTGTAACTGCACCAGTAGAGGAGTTTGTCGTGTATTCATACAGGTGTTTTACTCGAGTAGCAGTAAGGTTGCTATTGTAGAAGTTGATGTGGTTTGGGTCAAATCCCATGTCGATGATACCAACAACAACTCCCTCTCCTGTGTATGCCTGTGGAATACCTGTCCCGGCATGTATTTTATCAACACCTACAGATGCTCGAGCCTCGTTATTTTTCAGGAATTTTTTTGTGGATGCATTTACGCTTTTTACGGACTCCATAAGGTCGAGTTTTGCCATCTGTTCACGAGTGACGTTGGTTACCACATATTTGTCTGCAATGACGAAAGACACGTCGATGCCAGCATCTTGGAGTTCATCGAGAGTCTGACCTTCTTCAAGTCGAATGATGACACCCTGATAGTTGCCGTTTACGGCATTAGCAGAGCGCAGACGGCTTGGCTCTGACAGTTCACTCTTCTCATTCATAAAGTTTCTTGACGCCAAGTCAAGCTTAGCCTGGGCGGACAGGCTACCACCAGCCAATAGGGCTGCTAAAAAAGTAAAGTAAAATTTCATAATAGAAATTGTAATTATGTTTGGAAACGTTTATAAAAAGTAAATTATTGTCACAATTTGCAAAGAAATTATATCTTTTTGCAAATCGAGTTGCAAAGGTAATACAATTTTTTTGATTTGACCAAATAAATATACAGATTTTTTAACTATTTTTGCATTTTTCTTCACAATTAAAATTCCGAAATTTGCATAAAACTCAAACTTTTGTCTGTGGTTTATATTAATTTTGGAAGCGGATTTAATATTTGTCCATTGAAAAAACCTAAAATGCCCAGAATAAGCTAACTTTGACTCGCCAGAATATTGTTTTTCGGACATTTGTTTTATCCTGCGTTTGCTGTTGGACTCTACAAATGAATATTATGGAAAGAAATATGTTATATAACATATAATTTTTAATCTCTAATTGAATTATTTTTCTTACCTTTCCTCTAAAAGGTTTTATGAGTATAATTAACAAAATTACTTCCAAATGC
>JBJECS010000150.1:0-2676 GCA_051871335.1 Muribaculaceae bacterium
TTTGATTTCTCTAAACCGAATTGTTCATCTCATTTTATTATCGTAGCTGCATTAGTGAACGAATCACAACTTAATGCTGCTACAGATAGTGTGGAAAACATTCGTAAAAAATACTTCCAAACAGGAGAAATTAAATCAAGCAATATTCGTGAAAAACAATTTAAACGAAGAATTCGTATCCTAAAAGAAATTCTTGCTCTTCCAATAAATTTTGCACTTCTAATTGTTGATAAAACAAAAATTTACGAAGATAGTTATCTACGCACTCAGCATAAGACTTTTTATAAATTTTTTTATCAACAGATTTATTCTGATTTGCTTAATTCCATTAAGGATATTTCTATACATCCGGACCAAGTTGGAGATAAGCAAGACTTAGAGGAATTTTCTCGCTATTATTATCGTAAAGCTGAACCATACTCTTTATTCCATGATATTGATTTTGCATTCGATGATAGCAAAAACTCCCTATTAGTGCAAGTTGCCGATATTGTGGCTGGCTCTATCGCCAAAAATATAGATGCAACTCGAGCAAGCGAGATAGACAACACTAATTACCTTGCTCTATTACAGTCCAAAATTATTTACCGAAAAGATTTTCCATGGTCTTCGGAAGAATTTTTTCAACTTGCTCAATTCGACTCTGAACACGATAAGGAAATCGCAGAGTTATCTTTACGAATAGTTGATGAGTTTTGCCTAAACAATTCTGGGTCTGAAGAAATAGAGGTCAAACAACAAATCGCAATTTTACAGTATCTTCGATTTCGATTTACTCAAAATCAATTTCGACGTTATATCAGCACTCGCGAGTTAATGAACCATTTAGTTAATAGCGGGTTTGACAAAATTAGTGTTTCGACATTTCGCATGAAGATTATTGCTAAACTCCGTGATGAAGGGGTAATCCTCGCAAGCTCAGCAAATGGTTATAAAATTCCAAGCAAAGTTAGTGAGGTTTACGATTTTATCAATCATGGCAAAAACGTGATTTTACCGATGCTTAATAGGTTAAAGAAATGTAATGATACAATCAGATTAGCAACTAACAACACTCTTAATCTCTTTGAGAGAGCAGAGTATAAGGAATTAGCAGAACTTCTTGATATTAAGAATCCTACAACAGATTAATCAAATGGACTTAAAGCAATACATTCATGAAGTGATTTCGCAAATTGCTGCAGCAACAAACGAAATTAATGGAGGCGAGTCAGACACAAGGCTGATTATAAATCCCACCCTCAAAGAAATGCGGAATATCGAGGGTACTAAATACGCTATATATAAAGAACCCGGAAGTTTCTCGCTTGATTGCGCTACACAGTTGATTGACGTGGAATTCGATGTTGCCATTACATCGGAAAATAATTCTGAAGCTGGAGGAAAATTAGGGATTTCAGTTTTTGGTCTTGGCGCTTATTCTGGAGAAAATAATACTGTAGCAAATCATGTCAAATTTACATTGCCGGTTCTTTTCCCTTCTTTAAAATTAGATAACAAGCCATTGAAAGGATAGACAGAAACGTGGCGTTCCGGCGACGCCGTCGGGCTATCGTAAATCGAGCCTGATGTCTCGACCGAAAGGCTTCTATCCCTAACGCATAAAAACTATTATACTATGGCAATGAACATGACAAACATTAACAACGACTTAGCCGCAGGCAAAGACGTTCACATTGATTTCAAACAGATGCAGAATTTCGGAGAATATGCTCGGAGAGCAAAACAATCCGGTGCTGAAATTACACTATTCAATATTGCCGAGGTGCAGCCAAGCGTCCTTGCTCAATATACTTCGCAAGCTCTGGGACAAGTTACTCTTGAACGTGTGTTCCCGGCTGACTTCGGCACACTTGACCTTGTCAAGAAAGGTGCTAATCTAACATGTGACAATAGTAAAGGTTCTTCGCTAATTACTGATATTGTTAAAGCCGCAAAAACGTCGGGTGCTCATGTCAAATTTATTAACTGCACTCGACTCAGCTCTTTTGATATCGCTAATCTAAAAAAAATAGGTGGAGAAAATGTCAAATTCGCATAACGAATACGAAGTGTTTAACGCCTTACTTCAAAAATTCTTGTCGCTCCCAAAGACGAACTCCAATCCAACATTTATGGAGATTTGTCAGATGGGAGGCGATAGGTTTGAGGAGCGTTGTAGTCAAATCCTTCGATTTTTCCTCACGCCAAACGCAGCTCATGGTCTCCGAGGTCTTTTCTTATCTTCCTTACTCGAAGTCGTAGGTAAAGAAGATTTATCGTTTTCACTCAACAATACGAAAGTAATCACCGAGGAAGCGACTGACGACCGCAAGTTCATCGACATCACTGTCGTTGCCGATGATTTTGTTATTGCAATCGAAAACAAGATAGGCGCGTCACTCTACAACCCTTTGGGGAGCTATGTAAGTCATATCAAGAAGACGTATCGGACGCAAACCAATCATATCTTTGTGGTACTTTCTGCTCGTCCTATCACTGATGCATCAGAGATTAGCAAGATAAAACGGCATGGCTATCATTATGTTAATTATCGCACTCTTTTTGACGACATCAAAAAGAATTTAGGTACTTATGCACTCGATGCAGACCAGTCATATCTGGCATTCTTGTTTGACTTTATACGCACAATTGAAAATCGCTACTCAACTAATAATATGGAACTAAAACGCTTCT
>JBJECS010000151.1:0-2674 GCA_051871335.1 Muribaculaceae bacterium
TAACATTATATATTATTATCCCCAATTTATTGATTTTCAATAAATTAAATTATTTACATTTGCAAACAATCATCACCTCATCTTTCTCCCTCCCACACATTGCCCATCGCTCAACAATACACACTCAACACCCCCTCTCCCCTACATCGCTAAACGATACACGCTCAACGCCCCTCTATTCTCTATTCTCTTTCCATATCCCTCTGATTTCCACCCACTTATCGTAGGGACGTGACGTGTCACGTCCGCCACTATTCTCTATCTCATTGATTTCCACCCACTTATCGTAGGGACGTGATGCATCACGTCCGCCACTATTCTCTATCTCTCTGATTTCCACCCACTTATCGTAGGGACGTGACGTGTCACGTCCGCTCCATCAGGCGTGGCTGCCGTCATCCGGCAGGCTCGGAGAGCATGCTGTCATGCTTAAGACCAGGCAAAGAGCGAAGCGACGACGCCTGGTCATATCCATCCCTCATATTTCGTGGCTCGGAGAGTCACGCCTTATGGTATAAATACCCTTTTGCTACCATTTAAGATTTTCATTTTAGAAAAATAGCACCTTCTTATTTTTCTAAAACCCACTATTCTTACCCCGTTTTAGAAAAATAGCCACATATTCCTTCCTTGCTTTTTACTCTTTGAAAAGGTCTTCTATAGTGATTGAACGCTGCACTATCCCACTATATGCATTTTGCTTAACTCCTGACGTTGTGATGAATGTAAGGTGTATCGCCTTGGTTCGTTTCGGCATATTCTGACCTACCACTGCTATTTTATTATCCAGCTCTACATAATATTTTTTATCAATTTCAAACTCCCCTCGACAAAACTTCATCTCACACACATTGATAATATTGTCCGCCCTGTCTATTATCATGTCTACTTGAGCTCCTGACCCTTTTTCCGACGACAAATAAAGCCAACTGTATTCTTCCGTTGAGATTCCACCTATTTTTAGCGCTTCCTTTATCTGCTGGACATGTGCGAAGCATACCGTCTCAAATGCTATTCCTCGCCATGTATTCAAGACTGGAGAATTGCTGTTTGTCTGCCAAAAATTGTCACCATATTTTTTTTGCTTTCCCTTTTTAAATTTCAGCCAAAACAGACAGAAATTATCTACCACTCGATAATACACAACCTTACGACGTGGACCCATGGGTACATATTTTTTTATAAAACCACTTTCTTCAAGTGATTTAAGCTGCAACGACAATCCTCCGCCATTCGCAATTCCGGTTTTTTCTGAAACCTCATTCCTCGTTAGTCCATAACTCCTACTTGACAATGCCTCTATTATTTTCTCATATTCTTCTGGACTTACAAAAAGTGAACTGAACAAGCGGCTATATTCGTCACTTAGCTTTGCTTCTTTCGCAAAAAATAGCCTGTCTATATTTTGAGCAAGACTCAATCCCTTTCGAAAATAGCTCAAATAATATGGTATTCCGCCTGTTACCATATATGCCTCTACTATATCTCTTCGCGTCAGTACTAATTCCATCTGACTAAACAGCTGCTCACATTCTAATAACGTAAACGCATTTACCTTTATCCTATTTGTAATGCGATTGTATAGACCGCCTCTGCTATCTATCAACTTATTTTGAATCCATGAAGTTGCAGAACCACATACTATTAACATAAGATTGTGACGGCTACAGCCCCATCCGTTCCAAAAAATCTCAAGTGCTGCTAAAAAACCCGACCTTGGAGTATCCATCCACGGCATCTCATCTATAAATACTACCTGACGTTTAAATCTATCACTCTTCTCCAATAAACGCCTCAACATTTCAAACGCTTCTAACCATGTCCGGGGTACTGAATTTTCGACCATACCATACCTGACAAGGGAAAAATAAAAATTCTGGAGCTGGTCATGTAGCATTGTCGATGATGACTTTTCAAATGGTGCCAATCCTGAATGACTAAAACTAAACTTATCGCCAAAAACCTCATTTACCAAAAAGGTTTTTCCAACGCGCCTACGTCCATACAATACCACAAATTCCGACTTGCCACTATTGTATGAATGTAGTAATTCTGACACTTGCTCTTTTCTGCCTACTATCCTTTGCATATTATGTTCTATGTTACTTTTAATTATATCGCAAAGTTACTAAAAATTTCTCATTTTAGAAAAATAACACCTTCTTATTTTTCTAAAACCCACTATTTTTACCCAATTTTAGAAAAATAGCATCATCTTATTTTTCTAAAACCCACAATTGTCATCTTAAAAACCGTCTCTCACATCCACTACTCCTCCGCCAACTAATCCCTATCCAATCATCACCAAACCCCCAATCCATCCGACTCGTCCGACTGGTCTATCTTCCTGATTTCCACCATCTTATCGTAGGGACGTGACGTGTCACGTCCGCCCCCATTCTCCGCCATTATCTACCTGATTTACACCACCTTACCGTAGGGACGTGACGTGTCACGTCCGCCCCCATTCTCTATCTCATTGATTTCAACCACCTTATCGTAGGGACGTGACGTGTCACGTCCGCCACTATTCTCTATCTCATTGATTTCCACCACCTTATCGTAGGGACGTGACGTGTCACGTCCGCCACTATTCTCTATCTCATTGATTTCCACCACCTTATCGTAGGGACGTGACGTGTCACGTCCGCCACTATTCTCTATCTCATTGATT
>JBJECS010000152.1:0-2674 GCA_051871335.1 Muribaculaceae bacterium
CCTGTTTGAGACTCTTCCGTTACGGGATTTGGTACTGTATCATCTGCCGAGCCTGTTTGGGACTCTTCCGTTACGGGATTTGTCTCTGTACCACACAGCTTACAGATAGTGCCATAATAGCACGCCAATACCGCCACACCTGCAACCAAAAGTCGCTTTGATTCAAAAAATCCACTTTTTTTCATGATTGTATAAGTATTTTATTATTATTTTTCCATTGATGTAGTATTTATAAGTTAGGTAACCATTACAAGAGTAACTTTTTTTATGGAGATTGCCATCGTTTTAATAAATGGGCACTCCAATTGTACACGTCAAAAATTTCAGCATCACCTACAATGCCGACGCTCAACATACTTGCTATAATGTGTTCATTTACGTTCATATCCTTTATGTCTTCTATCACAGTACTATTGTTATAACTCTGACATAAAAAAAGCGTGAAACCGACCGCCGTCTATTCCACCTTCCGGGGCTCTTGCACTGCCCATCTAAGTTAAATAGACAACGTCAGAGCCCACGCCGATATGAGTACTGCTTTTTCTAAAAAGAGACCTATATAAACAACATGCATCCCACCTTTAATTAAGAGCATTTCGTATGCCTATATAGGACTCCTTTCAGGATGACATAATCACACCCCGGAGCATCTACCGTTGCTTGAGTCAAGACTTAGATTCCGTAATTTTGCAAGATTTCAGAAGGTCTATAACACAGCGTAGTAAACGCCTTAAATATGTCCGGATTAACGCTTCCCACCCTTTGACTTTCTGTACGACTTTGCCATTTCCTGTTCCGACATACATACCATCCTTCGGCGTGGTCTCACTTGCCCAACATACTCTTCAGCCATTGACTTTATCCGTTGATGAACAAGGTTGTTAATCCGACAAAAAAGTTAAAACTAATTTTTGAATTAACACAAATTTTTCAATAAAATTTTTCAATAATTTTCACATCTGCATAAGTCCCTCTTTATTCATTCCTATCATTTCACATACAATCCGTTAGAAATGCATTCTATGAAACCTCTCATGCACGTCATTCACCATTTGCCAGCTCTCCCAGAATATACGTAAGCGACGCAGTCCCATCCATAGTAGGTTCATTTGTTGAATAGTCACAGTAATCATCATGGTATACTGCTGCGCCCTGAAACGGAGCATAGACATCCACATTTCTCAGGCGGATACCCCACAGAGAATTATAAATCCCCTTATACACCGGACCGTCAACAAGACCTCCCTCAATTCGGATTTTTCCCTGGTCATAAACAGCAGAATGTGGGTCACGAGGATAGTCCCCAGTCTCAGGTAGAGAAATCACCATACACTTACCCCATGGATTTACTCCGAACAGCCAATCGCGCATCGCCGTCTCAATCTCCTTAAACTCATTATCGCCGGTCATCTTGCGATACAGCATCGCCTGCGTCACAAACGCCACCGTAAGGTTGTTTGAACACCATATAAACGGTATTCCATTCATAAACGCATTATTCCCGGCGCGTTCCTTCACTCGCTGCAACCCGGAACGGATATTCCTCAGAAACTCTTTTCTCACCTTTACATCACCTTCCATCGCAAGCTGTATATGTCCCAGATTTACAAAAGGATACCATTGATAATGATGAGCTGAATCCGCCCCCATCCATGGTGTGACAGGTTCCAACCTGCCATAATCCACCGCCGAGCGCATATATTTATCTTCTCTCGTAGCCTTATACATCTGAATGGCAGCAAGTTCCATATCATCGCTCCAATTATCCTCCTCATAGTAATATGGCGACACAGTGCTACACGTCTGGCACGCTCCGGGATTTGCAGCCGCCACTTTATATGCATTTTCAGCCTTTGCTGCAAGCACACCGGCAAATACACTGTCTATCTCCGCAAATACCTCCGCACCAAGAGAAAACGATGAGCAGAATTTTCCTACCGAAGACGCCAACCCCTTGCTATCATTGCGGTATTTTCCAAGACCACATGGCTTGCCAATACATGGATACACCGGGCGTTCCTTTCCCTCGCCCCATCCATAATCCACTGTGTCAAGATTTGGCATACCAGAGATGCGGTGGTCGCGGTCATCTGCTATCTGATTGTAAAACGTAGAGTCATTTGGATTCATTTTCAACATCCACTCAATGCCCCATCGAGCCTCATCCAAAATATCAGGTATCCCATTTGACCCCTTATCGCCATTTGCCATATAATCGTCTGCCCACACTCCCGGATTTTGACTATACGCAAACAGCATCTGATATACTGCATTGGCAGAGGTTGTAAGATACTGAAGATAGTCTGACGCATCATGCCACCCTCCGGTAACATCCACCTTTTGACCGTCCAGTTCACCGCTCAACACAAGCCTGCCGTCATGAGTATGGCATGAATCACCGATTACAGGATTATATCCACAACGCTGCTGACGCATATATTTCAGCGGGATCTCATTTGAACCACGATAAACTTCTTTCCCAATCCTGAAAACAGGAGACTTCGCTCCATTAGCATCAATATAGTATTCTCCTTCTCGCGTTATCTCACTGAAATCAAGACGCGCCGTAGAAGAAAACGAATCCTGAGCGCCACATTGAGTCAGCGTATTCAGTACATATTCATCGCCACCTACACCTACAACCTTGAAACTATTAACATCAAGATATTCATCA
>JBJECS010000153.1:0-14290 GCA_051871335.1 Muribaculaceae bacterium
AAGCCACCATAGGATTTTGCCCGGAGAGGACAAGGAAAGAAGTGGAGCGGTGGCATTGGTAGTAGTCGCAAATAATGCTGAAGAAAATAAGCGTCATGAAAGAAAGCCCGGCGGTAGTGAATAGATAAGTGAAATTAACGGGGTCTTTCTTAATACCGCCCTCATATCCCTCAAAGAAAAGTCCGAGCATAAGCATAAATCCGCCGAATATGAGAAGCTTTCTCCAAAGAGCCACATACCCTTCGCCTTTTCTTGTAAGAAGCCATCCGATGACGATGAGGACAGCGGAGCAAGCAAGGTTCAGCTCTAAATTTCTTGCGTAAAGGAAGCAGAGGTTAGTGATGACTACCTCCAGAGATATAATCAGCAACGGCAGGGCTACAGACTTTTCGTGATGGTCAGGGGCGGCGGCTTCAGGACATTCCTTTCGAGCCTTATACCAAGAGCTCAAAATCTCACCGGCATAGCAACCCGGCATAACGAGGAAAAGGTATTTCAAGTAAAGCGGATTGTAAAACCAGTCGAGAGGGGACCAGTGCATGACGGCATGTTGCCAGCAATCAGGGTCGTAGTCTGAAGAGAAAAAGAGAGCCGCGAGTAGAGCGAGAATACCAATTCTCCAGAAAGGATGCCCGATAGTGACGATATAAAGCAGCGTAGCGAAAACGGCGACGTTAGCGAGGATGAGAATGATGATATTGCTTGTGTGAGGGTTGAAGGAGTAGCCGTTAGGATATTCAATATTCAGCATAACAATAGCACCGATAGCCATAGCCCCGAGTTGGATGGCAGTGCGCGCCCAAGAAGGCATTTCCCATGGCAGTCGCATATACATAGGGAATAGGAGCGCGAAACAGAATAGCGCAAGCAACCAGCTGCTCATGTCTTGTGGGCTTGATGTCATGAAAGGATAGAAATGCTGAATAAGGATGGCGAAAAAAGTGAGTTTCACACCACGCCACAAAGCATTGACAGCAAGAGAGAATTTGCTCTGTCCTTTTTCATACTTTTTGCCAACAGAAAATGGGAGAGCAGCACCGAGAGCAAAAAGGAAGCTCGGGAAAACCATATCAACCCAAGTGAGCCCGGGGAGGTTAGGGTTGAAAATATGGTCAGGAGGCGGTACTTGAGCGTGATACATCCAACCGGGCAGGACACCATACACAACGGTAGCACTAAGGACCATGGTGATGATGGCATATCCTCGGAGAGCATCGATAGAAAGAGCGCGATTATTCATTATTCAGATGTTTTAATCATGGATTTACAAAGTTACTCAAAAAACGAGAAAATCAGCGGTTTTTCATGCCATTTTCCACCTCGTTCCAAAGGTTTTTGGAGATAATATGTACGATGTCGAACACCATTAGTCCGTCAGAGTCCTTAAGGTTTTCGCTGATAGTTTGCGAGAGCTTTTCCGGGTGGTCGAAGAACTGGTCGACGAGAATACCGCCCAAAAATTCATTGTTACCGAGGATTTTGCGGAGGTGTTGACAAGAGCCTTCGACACAATACCAAGTTCCGGTGTGGGCTTCAGAGTCTGTCTCGTTCCAAATTTCGCTGCCTCCTTTGGCGAGGTATTCGTCGATTGTGATGTCGGTATAATAATTACCAGTGGCGTAAATGTCGATGAGTTCTGCATATCCGGTTTTCTTATAATCAGGAGTAGCCCAAGAGAAGTCTTTTGCAGGGTCGTAATCGCGACTTGCAAAGTTAACGCCGACCTCGTAGTAAGAAGGATACCAAGCGCCTGTGTAAGTGCAGAAAGGAATATCCTCCCTTACGGATTTCACAGCCTCACGAGCGCGCGCCATAAAGCCTGTGATGACAGTAGCACGCCATTCAATCCACTGCTTGAAAAGCTTACCCGGGACAGGCTTCGGGTGTCTTCCGCTGTTGTCCCAAGAGAGAATGTCTTGTGGGAAATGTTTCAGTTTTTTTCCGATATAAGCCTCGAAAGTCTTACGGCTGAGGTCTGAGAAATCGGCTTGTATGCCGTCGTAACGAACACGGTCAGTCATAAGTCCGTCAAGCTCAGGATATTTAGAGACTATTTCCTTCATGATGGTGATGATATAGTCTTGATACTCGGGGTTAAGAGGGTTAACCATAGCACCGTATTTGTGTTTCTGTTCAGTGATAGGAATGAGTCCACGTTTAGGGTCATAAACGATGCTTGCCCAGTCTTGGTGTCCGGAGTAAATAAGTCCGCGGTCGTGGTAGTTGTGTCCGGCACAGAAAACATTCATAGAAGCGATGATTTTCACGCCGTGTTTATGTCCGATTTCAATGAATTTAGCGAGGTAGTCGAAGTCGGTGTTTAGTTCAGGAAGTTTCGGAGCGATGTCGCTATTGTAAAGCACTTCACCGGAAATAGGGCGGACGCAAACGACGGCGTGAGTGAATCCGATGTCGTGAATTTTCTTGATGTAGTATTCAATAGAGTCGGCAGATGAGAAACGGCGGTAATTAGCTTCCGCGTCAATCCACATAAGAGCGGTTTTCTGCTTTTTAGGAACGGAGAGGCGGAAAGGAGAGGCGGGAATGCCGATATTGTTGAAAAGCGAAGCCTCGAAATAGTTGTGATAGCCATATCTGACCTCAGCAGGGTATTTTACTCCCGGGTTGAAGATTTTTACTTTGCAGTCGCCATTGAGTATTTGAGCAACAGCCGGGTGAATGTTTCCCTGCTCATCAACAATTTCAAAGCCGGAAAGAGAAGCATTCTCAGGAGTTAAACCG
Source organism: Muribaculaceae bacterium (assembly GCA_051871335.1). Lineage (GTDB taxonomy): Bacteria > Bacteroidota > Bacteroidia > Bacteroidales > Muribaculaceae > CAJUPY01. The sequence goes on from JBJECS010000153.1 coordinate 2,743, forward strand.
TTTGCACCATTCTTAAAAGTGACGATATAGTCGTCTCCGTCTTCGGTGACACATTCAGCGATAGGAGCCCGGCTGTCGAGCCCATCGTAACCGTAATTATTTTCAAGAGCAAGAAAAGCGAAACGTTTTCCAACCTCGATTTTTTGCGGGAAGTGAATGAAAATACTGTCACCAAGGTCTCCGACGGTAACCATTTCAGTGTTAGGGACGACGTCGAGAAGCTCGGTCTGCACCTTACGGAAGTCAGCCCATAGAGTTTTATGGCAAGCCTCGTCGCGCCAAGGAGCGAGCTGGCAGTAATAGAACGGCAGCGAGTCGTTAATGAAAAGTTTGCGCCAGTCATTAACCATGGCAGGGAAAAGGCTGCGGTAAAGTTCGGCATTCGGAGTGTTAGCCTCACCCTGATACCATATAATTCCGGCGATAGGGAACCCACACCAGGGCGCAACCATAGCGTTCCAAAGTAGAGTGGGCGTACCTTGAGTCCATCCGAAGTCAGAGCCGTTAACGTCAGGCATCTGAATGTCAGGGAACTTTTCCTCAAAAGTGGTTCGCGGCATCCAAGCCTGTATAGTGGACATGCTCCAAGCGCACTGAATGATGCCTACAGGGACATCGAGGCTTGATTGCAACATATCAGCGAAAACATACCCGACAGCACTGAAATCCGCTACATTTTTAGCGTCGGCAACAGTCCAATGTGCGTCTGTGATATCATCAGCGACAGTAGTTTTCCACGCGTTTGGCTGTCGGTAAAGACGTAATAGGCGAGAAGCTTTTGCAGCAGCAATCAGGTCAGCCGAGCCATTGACAGGCTGTCCGCGGAAACCGCGCACAGGCATTTCCATATTGCTTTGTCCAGAGCAGAGCCACACTTCCCCGACGAGGACATCGCTAAGAGTAAGGCTTTGCTTTCCGTTTTCCTTGAATATGATGTTATATGGTCCGCCGAAAGCAGGAGTCTGCATATTGAGAGCCCACTTGCCGGCATCGTCGGCTTTAGTGGCGAGAGCTTTTCCTCCCCATCCGGGATTAACGCAGATTAGAGCACCGGGGTTTGCATCACCGCGGAGGACAACGGTAGAATTTTGTTGCAGCACCATTCCGTCGCCGAAAATGTTAGCCAGCCGAATAGCGGCACCGGCGGGAAGGGTGAGAGCGAGTAGAGTGAAAAAAATAAAGTGTCGTAGTTTCATGATAGGTTATAGATGATTTTTGGTTAGTTTAAAGTTTGAATATAAATTTTGCCAAATCGGTCTGTGACCCGGACTTGTAATTTAGCGTGCGGGTTAAGAGGTTTAGCGTGGAACATATGTTCGTTTTTAATGGGCCAAATCCACTCATATACCACGATGCTGCGGTCTGAGCAGTGGGCTTTGGATACAGGGTCGAAGCCTGTGAATTTCTGCATGTCTGCAGTCTTGACTCCGTCTTCGAGGAGTTCAACTTTCCAATGGCTGTCGTAGTTCCAAACGTTAGCGATGACATCGTCAGGAAAGTCGTTGTCAGAGCCGGGAGCGTAAATTCTCATCTGATAGTCTCGGTCGTATCCCGAAGACTTGTAATACCATTTTACGGAGTTACCTTCAACTTCATAAACGGCATAGCCACGCGGTGCGCCGTCCATACATTCTTCAGTCTTCCACCAAGTGCCACAAGCAGTAGCGGTGTTGTGCTCCATGAGAGACTCAGAGTATTCCATATTCAGGTTGAAATGCGTGTGTCCTGAGATGAGGTGAGTGTTTCTGCCGTGAAAAAGTTCGTGAAACTGACGGACGTTAGCCATTAGGTCAGAGTCAAACTTAGTATTAGCAATGTCAGAGACGAGAGCTGAAGGGATGTGCATGAAGACAAATATGAGCTTATCCGGGGAAACGTTTTCAAGGTCTTGTTCAAGCCACTTAAAAGTATTTTCCGGGACATATCCGATGTAGTTGATGCCATATCCGGTATAGAAATTGTCGTCGATGACGATATAGTGAGCGTCGCCACAGTCGTAAGAGAAGTGAGTGGGTCCGAAATAAGATTCAAAAGTGTGATAAGAAGTTTCAAACGAGCGACCGGCATAGTCCATGTCGTGGTTACCGATAGCTCGGAAAACGGGGATTTCAAGAGGCGCGACAGCCTCTATGTATGCGGGGAAAAACCAAGGAGAGTCTCCCACAATATCGCCGCAGTCGAAAGCGAATTGCTTGATGTTGCCGTAATTTTTGGCGAGCGAAACATTATCAGCCACGATATCCTTGTAGAGTTCAACATCATCAAGCGAAGTCACTTGTGCATCGGTGTGAACGTAGAAAACGTGGCGGTTTGCGTCGATATTAGATTTTGTGAGTGAAAAGTCGAAATTTTCAGCTGATGAAATTTCCTTATAGAATTGCGGGATGGTGGAGTCTTTGCAATCCACATCATAGCCCGAGGGAACAGTTATGTACACGAAACGAGAGTCGGCGAGAGTGAGGATGGAGTAAAAACCGTTAGCGTCGGTTTTTACGATGTTAGTTCCGTCAGTTACCGCCACACTTGCCAGTCCATCTCCGGCAGCAGTGACACGACCTTCAATAAGTCGGGTCTTAAGTCCCTGAGCGGAGAGAGAAAATATGGTAAACAATGTTGCAAGCGCGAAGCTTGCAACATTTATTAAAGATTTTTTCATTTCAAAGAAGCCTGATACTTGTTAACACCTGTCTTAATAGCGTTCCAATAGTTGTATTGACGGACGTGCACCATGTCGAAGATGAAGTAACCGTCAGCGGCGTTAATGCAAGCGTCGATGCTCTGTGTAACAGCGGCACCACGTCCACCATCGGTCCAACCGGTTCCGTTGCCTACGTCGGGGCCGCCGGCAAATTTCACGTCGCCGCAAAGTTTTGTCTTTGCGAGCTGACAGAATCCCTGACAAGTCCATTCGGAAGAGCCGTAGATGTTGTCGGCTCCAGCGTAAGCGCCAAGTAGGAGGAAGTCGAGATGGTCTGCATAGCCATATTTATTCCACTCGGTGCTTGCCCAGGAGTAATTTGCGGCAGCATTGTATCGAGGGCTTGCCCAGTTTACGCCATAGTAGTAATATTCAGAATACCAAGCACCCACATATACACCAAACTGAATATTCGCATTGACTTTCTTTATAGCGTCGTGAGCGCGGACAATAAAGTCATGAATAGTCTTGGCATGGAAAGCATACCACTGCTTTTCGTAAGTGTTGAGCATTGAATTAGGAAATCCTGTGACGCTGTATCCGAGATAAGCCTCAAACTTTGTCTTGGACAGCTGTGAGAAGTCAGCTGCAATTCCGTCGTATCGACAGCGGTCCAGGAAAATACCGTCGAGGTCGTATTTAGCGAGGTCTCGAAGAAGCGATAGGAGATAGTTTTGCACGTCGTCGTTAGACGGGTTTAGGAATTTGGTGCTGTAAGCGTCGTCGTTGCAGTCCAAAGCATTGACGAGTGAGCCGTCGAGATTGAGTACAGTAACCCAGTCTTTTTTGCTGCTGTCGCGGAATACCATGCCGTCTTCACCGAGTCCGTAGTAATATTTGCAACCACCGACGAAAGTGTTAAATCCGGCGTGGACTTTCAGCCCGAGTTTGTGCCCTTCGTCGATAAACGCCTGTAGATAGTCCCAAGTGGCGGTGCGGTTGTGGAAACGGTAGTTAGGACCGTCCCACACATCAATTCTGACCATAGGGTCACCAACGGAAGAGTTGAAGAGGATGTCACCGGTGTATGGGCGAATGTCTACGACAACGTCAGTGATGCCAGCGTCGAAAGCCTTTTTCAGGTCAGTAGCGATATTCTCCTTAGAGTCTGCGAATCGAGGGAAATTAGCGGGCGCGTCAATCCACATAAACCTGGGCTTTTCAGCGAGAGGTTCCGGGTCTGGGTCCGGAGTAGGAGAAGGCGTAGGGTCGGGATTAGGGTCCCAAGGCGGTACGTCGTCGTCTTTCGAACATGAAACGAGGACAGCAGAAGTCGCCAGAAATACGAGAGAGTATTTAAGTATCCGAGAGAAAAACATTTCTAAAAAACGTGAAATAAAAATATTACAAAGGAGGCAACACCGGAGATGCCGCCTCCTTTGTGAAAATAGTTATTAGTCAAGAGCAACAGCGCTGACAACAGAACGTTCCTTGCCGTCAGACGGCTTGATAGTCTGATTTCCGTTAATGAGCATGCAAGAAGAACCGCCACCGTCGAGGTTTAGAGCTTCGTTACAGCCGAGGAAAATCATGAAGTTAGCAACGTCCTCAAGAGTCATACCTGGAATGCCGGAAGTCTTGCCGTCGCCTTCGCAAACAAAGTAAATAATCTTGTTGTTAGCAGCGTCAATACCGATAGCGGTACGAGGGCGATTGTCGGTAGGATTGATGAGGAGGTATTCGTCTTCGTAGGAGTTGATGACTTTGCTGTCGAGCACAAGAACAGGACCGCCACCGATAGCAGTCTGTGCGGCAAATTCCTGTGCTCCTTCAGGGTAAGTCATGTCAGGAACACGGCCATTTTCAAGAGGCATAGAAGTAGGATACCAGATAGTCTGACCGGGAACAGTGGTCCATGTCCATCCAGTGAAGAAAGAGCCATCTTCACGCTGAGCGAAAGTGCCGCGCGGCATATAATACCAAGTATCAGTCCAGTCAGGGCTATCAACCTGCACGTTAGGGCAAACGATTTCGCCATCACGGCAGATGAGGCTCAGTGAAGCACCGTCCCAGAAAAATCCGCCGTTAATGATTATAGCGTGAGGTTCAGCGGCATAAAGTTCAGAAGGAGTGTTATATCCTTCAGCTTCGCCGAGGACAGAGAATTTAGCCTTGTCCATGTCAGCAACAGCGATGAAAGCCTTAATTTCCTTACCTTCAAAATCCTGCTGATAAGTGTAAACGTCCATGTATTCAGGAAGAGAAGCGGAAGAAAGACCTTCGTAAGTGTCCTTGACATCGATGCAGCCAAGTTCAACATAAGGGTCAGCAACAGGTTCCGGTTCAGGTTCCGGTTCAGGTTCAGGTTCCGGCTGCGGGTTGTTTTGGCTCCAATCCCACCACTGAATGTCACCTTCACCCTCTCCGCAAGAGGTGAAAGCGAAAGAAAGCGCGAGGCAAGCAGCCGGGATAGCTAAAAGTCTATTGATTTTCATTGTTTTCTAAAAAAATTAGTGATTGAAGAAAATTTTTTGAATAGAGATTATAGAAGTCATTGTGCTTCTATAATCCCTATGTAAGATAATCATCTCTTGATACAGTCAGCTACATAACCGCCGATGACCTGAGAATTGTGGTCGTAGTAGTAAATGTAGATTTTGTAACCGTCAGCACTTGGAGCGATAACAACGTCTCCGGAAGCGACAGAGAAGTCGCCGAGCTGATACCAATCAATGCCCTGGTTTGTGAGTTCGAGGCAAGCGATGTCAGTAACGTCGCTACCGGTGAACTTGCCCATGTCAGTTACATTGTAGAGGTAAAGCTGTGGACCCATACCCCAAGCCGGGAAGTGGCTGACAACGAATAGAGCGAGATAGTTGCAGTTGTTGAAAGCCTTAGAGTCAAGACAGTTCGGGTTAAGTCCCCAACCAGTAGTATCAGAGTTGAACTGACCGCTAACGGTGCCGTCAGGAGCGATGTGGCTGAGCTGGCTCGGACCGTAGTAGCTGAGGAATATACCGTCAGCAGGGTTAACAGTTCTCGGAACGACAGTGGTGAAGTTTACAGGAGCGCTGCCCCAAGCATATCCGGTAGCAGAAACGTCTTGAGCCACAACGTCTGCCACAACGCCACCGCGGACAATAACCATAATAAATTCGCCGGTAGAAGCGACACCGTCGATACCTTCGTTAGTGATAGTGATGATGGCGTCTCCGTCGATATTACCGATAGCCTTAATCTTAGAGCCGCAAGGGTAAGAAGAAGGGTTAGCGAAAGAGTGGAAAAGGACAGGAGTGTCCTCAACGCCATTGCTGCGGAAGATATTAAGAGTTTCACCACCATTAGCCTTGTTTACGATGAGGAGGTGTTCAGCTTCGTCGTTAGTGATACTACCTGCAACAGCTGCTCCAAGCTTGATTTCGCCTTGCTTAGCACCGGATATACCGTTGATGTAGATAGGCGTAGAGCCGTCGCCTGCGCAGATTACTACTTTGCCTTTGAGGGCAGCGATAGTAGGACCAACGAGGACATTGTAAGCAGGCATACCGAGGTTAGAAACAGGGTCCATGTTGAAGAGCTGTTCAACGCTGTTCTTGTCAAAGCCGAAGTCGATTTTTTCAGGGACTTCCTTGACAACGGTGTATTCAGCCATAGTCACACCGTCGTGAGCAGTGACAGTGAACACCATAGGCTCATTGTAGTTGTGAGCTTCAGCAGGGTCAGGGCTGATAGTAGCGTGAGCAGAAACTTCAGCGGTAGCGAAAGCCTGAGAGAGGTCTTCAGCAGAGATAACAGAAACTTTCTTAGAGCTCTTGTCGATAACGCCGCTGAGTTCCACAGGGCTTGTGATGTTGAAAGCGGTAAGTTCGCATGCGTTAGACTTAACACGCTCGCCGGTGATGACGATGCTTGTCTTTTTGCCTTGAGCGTCGGTGAATACAAAGGCATTTTCCTTAGTAAGGTCAAGGACTGTAAGAGACGGCTCGATGCTGCAGCCTGTAGCCATTTCAGCCTTGATGCGAACGTTAGTCATGTATTCAGTAGTTTCATTGTCGGAAGTGACAGGGTAGAAATAAGGCACAGGGATTACGAGTCGAGCCGGAATCTCGCCTTCAGGAATGTCTAATTTTGCCATTTCCTGGTCTGTGAACGGGCCGGAAGTGAAAATGGCAGAAATGCTGGTGAGCGCCTGGCGCTGCACGGTTGGAGCCACATATTCAGGACTTTCACAAGAAGTGAGCGCCAACACAACCAGAGTAAGAATATATAATAAATTCTTTTTCATAATTATCTGAAATTTAAAGTATTAGTTCCAATCTGAAATTTGAGTAATGCTCTTGTTGTTTTCCAGTTCTGATGTAGGAATAGGACAAGTGTACATTTTTTCAGGGAAGTTACGGTTTTGGTCGTCACATTCAACGTAGTAGTAAGTGAAAGAGCCGTTAGCTTCTTTTTCAATCTTAAGACCGTGAACTCGAATGCCTGTGAAAGCGGTGTGAGCGAGTTTCCAGCGGCGCATATCCCAGTACCAAAGACCTTCGTAAGCGAGTTCCACTTTACGTTCCTGGCGAATAGCATCCATAACGGCGCTGCCAGTAGCATTAACAGAAGGCAGTCCAACAGCAGGACGCGTGCGGACAGCGTTAACCTGTTCCATAGCTTCGCTTGCGCGGTTTAGGTGATAGAGAGCTTCAGCGTAGTTTAGGACAACTTCAGCGTAGCGGATAAGAGTAGCAGGCTTGGTGCAACGGCTACTGTTTGTGAAGTAGTTTGATTCGTCAACACGCTTGCGGAGGTAGTAACCGGTAGTAGTTTTACCTTCGCACATATCACCTTTCATCCATTCCATCCAACCGTCGGCACCGCCAACGAAAGCCTCAATCTGTCGGTCTTTCCAGTCAGCGCCATTGTAGAGGACAGTGTGAGCGAATCGAGGTTCGAGTTCAGTGTAAGGAGGAGTAGCCTGAGTACCATCGGCAGTGTGCCATTCGCTCCAGTCAGGTTTTCCGCCGGTAGCATATTCAAAAGATTCAACCATTTCCTGAGTAGGACAGCCGTAACCGCCGCTAACAGGGTTAGCGTAAGCGAGCTTGTCACCTCCCGGAGAGTAGTAGCAGTCAAACTGGTGAGTCTGTGCGGTGAGGTCGAAGCAGAATTGGAAGATAGCGCCTTCACCACCTGCGGTAAACGGAGTGTCAAGGTCAGAATAGTTCATAGAGTAACCCATAGCCATCACCTTTTCAGCAGCATCGGCAGCGTCTTGCCAGCGTTCAGCATAAAGCATGATGCGAGAAAGGAAAGCGTAAGCGGCACCAGAAGTGAGTCGTCCGTTAGGAGTGATGCTGACAGGGAGATGTTCACCTGCGAAAGTTAGATCTTCGTAGATGAGCTGATAAGCATCAGCAGCGGTGCCCGGCTCTTTGTCTTTCTGATATTCATCCATATTGTCTGTATAGATGATTAGCTTAGGATAGCGCTTAGCGAGGATAGAATAATAGTAAGCGCGGAAGAAACGAAATTCAGCCTCAACTTCTATTTTCTTGTCTTCGTCGAAAGTGCCATACTTTTTGAGGTTTGAGATAGCCTGGTTTGCAGTGGATATGTACTTATACATAGTAGACCAAGCACCGAGGTAAGTGTCAACGTAGCCGTTAGTGAGAGTAGACACGCCACCGTAAGCAAATTCACTTGGAATGCGGTTAAGAGAAGTGTAGTTGTAGCCGCCATATTTGAAGAGGTCAGTGAGAGCCTCAGAAAGACCGATAGAACAGTCGCGAGTGCATCCGGTGCCGTCTCCATAACCGTTTATGAGGTTAAGGTCTTCATACATATAGTTGGCTTGCAGCTGAGCGTATTCATATTTGCTCCAAATCACTTTGTCTGACGCAGAGTCGTGAGGGTCAGTGTCAAGGAAGTCACTGCATGAAACAAACGACATAGCGGTAGCCGCGATAAAAAGACTGCCAAATATTTTTGTTTTCATTGTCTGTCAAAAAATTAGAAAGTTAAAGTAACACCGCCCATAACAGTACGCTGCTGTGGGTAATAACCGTTGTTCACCTCCGGAGATTCAGGGTCGAATCCGGCAGGGAGGTCGTCGATAGTGAAGAGGTTAGAGCCTTCTACATAAACGCGAAGTTTCTGTATACCAGCCTTGTTCATCCATTTAGCAGGGAAAGTGTATCCGAGCTGGCAAGATTTGAGTCGGATGTAGTCGCCCTTACGGAACCAGAAAGTAGAAGCAAGACCGTTGTCGCCGCCGTGTCCGGTGTTACCGGTAGTGAGGCGTGGCATAGAGCCGTTAGGATTGTCGATGTTCCAAGCGTTAGTTACGAGGAATAGAGGAGAGTTACCGCCTTCCTTGAAAGTCTGAGTCCAGATAGTGTTGTCGTCGTAACCGTTGTAGTAAGTACCGGTCATAGAAACGTCGAATTTAGCACCACCGGTAAACTGAGCGTTGATGTCGAAACCGTTCCAGTCAGCAGCAAGGTTAAGACCGAAAGTGATTTCCGGGCGAAGTCCGCGACCGATACGACCACGGTCGTCCCAGTCAATCTTACCGTCACCATTAAGGTCAACATACTTGATGTCTCCTACGTTAGGGCGAGTACCGAACCAAGCAGAGTTGTCGATTTCCTCTTCAGAGCGGTAAAGACCGTCAGCGACCCAACCCCAAGTAGCGTATAGGCTTGTGCCGGTCACTTTACGCCATTCAGCAGTGTTAGGAGAGTCAGGGTATTTGAGCCAGCGGTTCTTAGCCCAAGACATGTTACCTGAGATAGAGTAGTGAAGTGGCTTGCCGGCAACCTGGAATTTGTTGTGGTGAGTGAGGAGGATATCAATACCCTTAGCATCAGTCTTACCGAGGTTAGCGTAAGTAGGATAATATCCGCCCATTGATGGTGGATAGTCGCTACCAAGAGACTGAAGGATATCGTAAGTATAGTTATAGAAAGCGTCAAATTCTACGCCGAGGAGACCACCCCAGAGAGTAGCGTCGAAACCAACGTTCCAAGATCGAGTCTTAGTCCAAGTGAGGTTAGGATTAGCTACATAAGCGAGGTAAACAGAGTTTGTAGTCTTGTTGTCGAGGTATAGTTTGTTGCCGAAAGCATAAGTGCTGAGGTAAGCGTAAGCGTCAGAGCCGGAGTCGTCACCGATAAGACCCATAGAAGCGCGGAGCTTGAGGTCATCGAGCCAGTCGTTAGAGAAGTCCATGAAGCTTTCCTTGCTCATACGCCAAGCGAGAGAAGCAGAAGGGAAGAAAGCCCAACGCTTTCCGGAAACGTTACCAGAGAACTTGTAAGAACCGTCGTAACGACCTGAAACTTCAGCGAAGTATTTGCTGTCGTAGTTGTAGCTTGCGCGGAAAACGTATCCCATCATGCGAGATTCGCTGCTCCAGCCGCCAATAGCGTCCATGGTACCGAGTCCGAGCTCAGGGAGTTCAGGGAAGTCAAGGTCTTTAGCGTAAGCAGAAAGACCGTTGCTCTTGTTTTCGCGAGCTTCCATGAGGGCGAGAACAGAAACGTTGTGTACGCCGTTGAAAGTGTTGTCGTAGTTAATCTGGAAGTTGCCGAGGAGCTGCTTGTTGTAAGTGCTGCCCTCTCCAACTTTTACAGAAGTACCTTTTTCACCCTGAACGAGAGTGAAAGTACCGTCAGTCTTGTTATATTGCTGAACCTGGAAAGGAGTGTCGAGGTTCTTGTTGTGAGAGTTGCTATAGTCGTAAGCACCGGAAGCCTTTACAGAAAGACCTTTAACCCAAGGGAGGTCGAACTGGAGAGAAATGTTGGTGCGGATATCAACGCCGTCGGTTTTCTTGTAACCAGAATCGTAGATAGCGGCAAATGGGCTGTTAGGGCTTGAGCCGTTGTTAGATAACACGCCAGTGTAATATCCGTCTTTTGTAGGAGCGAGATAAGGGTGCATAGCGATAGTCTGGTGAGCGATACTCATGTAGCCTGCTTCGTAAGTTCCGTTGTCAGCACCACCGGAGTTGTAGCCAGGAGTCTTGTTGTCGTAAACGAAACCGGAAGCGCCCATGTTTAGAGTCCAGTACTTAGCGAGCTTAGACTCAAGGTTGAAGCGCATAGAGTAGCGGTTGTACTTGAAGTTGTCGATATTACCTTCCTGACCGAGATATCCGATAGAAGCGTAATAAGTGTGGTTTTCAGTACCGCCCTGCATTGAAAGAGTGTGCTTAGTGGTCATACCTGTACCGAAAACTTCGCCGATGTAGTCGTAGTTGTCGTATCCGTCGGTAGGGTCGTTGTTAAGCACTTTTGCAAACATGTCTTCAGTGAACTTAGGGACGTACTGGCTGCGGTCTGTGATTTGTCCGCTTGCGAGCTGGTCCATAAGGTCGGCCATGTTGTAGTAATTCATAAACTGAGCACCGTTCATGAATTTAGGGAAGTTAGCGTTCATAGACACACCGATGCTACCGTCGTAAGTTACGCGAGGAGTGCCTGTAGTACCTTTCTTTGTGGTAACGATGATGACACCACCTGAAGCGTTAAGACCATATACAGCGGTTGCAGCCGCGTCTTTAAGTACAGAGAGGCTTGCGATATCGTTAGGGTCGATTTCGTCGATAGAACGAGGAACACCGTCAACGATATAAGTAACAGCCTTGTTAGAACCACGGATGCGGAGAGAAGCCTGGTCAGCACCAGGTTCACCGGAAGTCTGGATAGAAGAAATACCTGCAACTTTACCACCGAGCATCTGGGTGAGCTGAGTGGAAGGAGCCTGAAGGAGTTCATCACCCTTGATAGCGGAAACCGCACCAGTGATAGAAGATTTTTTCTGTTTACCGTAACCAACGACAACAACTTCGTCGAGGCTTTCAACAGACTGTTTCAAAACTACGTTGATAGTCTTGCCATCAACCTTAATTTCCTGGGA
>JBJECS010000154.1:0-2614 GCA_051871335.1 Muribaculaceae bacterium
ACCGTCCATGAAGCAGTGGATAAACACGTCTTGCAGGTTGTATTTCTTAGCGATGTCGCAAAGTGCGAAAAGGTGTTCGAGTGAAGAGTGAACTCCGCCGTCTGATGTAAGTCCCATGAAGTGGATAGCCTTGCCGTTTTCCTTAGCGTAGCTGAAAGCGCGCTTTATTTCAGGGTTTTCCAAGATAGAGCCGTCTTTTACCGCCTTGTTGATTTTCACGAGGTCTTGATAAAGAACACGTCCGGCGCCGATATTCAGGTGACCTACTTCAGAGTTTCCCATCTGTCCGTCAGGCAGACCTACGTTTTCGCCGCTTGCCTGAAGCTCGGAATGAGGATAGTTTGCGAGGAGGTAGTCCCAATAAGGAGTAGGAGTTACGGAAATAACGTCACTTTTAGAGTGGTTGCCGATGCCCCACCCGTCGAGAATCATTAATAATGCTTTTTTTGCCATGATATAATTGAATTTTGTATTTTTCTCTACAATAAAGGCATAAGCCTCATATTTCAGAGTGCAAAGTTACGCATTTTTTTTGTGTTTTCGGCTTTTTTTAGGATAAGAAAATAAGAGATGAAACAGGCTCTTAATGAAAAATTGCTTAACAGACGGCAAAAGAAAGCATAAATTTCATACAATTGGATAAATTTATCTGGGCATTGATGAATTTTATGGCTTATAAAGTTATGACAAAAGCTACGAAATAGGTAGTAATGTAAGGTGTTGTGAAATAGATTGTTATAAGTTTTTGACGGTGCAGGCGAAGTGGTGCATTTTGATAGCGGCTTCAGCAGCTTCGGAGCCTTTGTTGCCGAGGGCGCCACCTGCACGGTCGAGTGCGTCTTGCTCGCAGTCTACGGTGAGGACACCGAAGATGACGGGGATGTCGCAGTCGGCGTTAAGTGATGTAATTCCCTGTGTGACCGACTGGCAGACGTAGTCGAAATGAGGTGTTCCGCCGCGTATAACGCATCCGAAAACGATAATTGCGTCGTAGAGTGATGCCTCAATGAGTTGTGATGCGGCAAAGGTGAGTTCTACTGCGCCGGGGACGTGAAAAACGTCTACCTGTTCTTTGCTGAAGCCTTCAGCCTTGAATACGGCGAGAGCGCCGTCGGTGAGAGCGTTAGTTATGTGGCAGTTCCATTCAGCGGCAACGATAGCCACACGCATATCTTCTACTTTAGGGAGTGGAGTCTTAGGAGCTCCGCATGAGAGTGATGTTGACATATTAATTTTTTTCTTCGTTACGGGAAAGGTGTCCGAGATATCCACCGTGGTGGCGTTTTGCGTAGTCAGCGCGTGTGAAACCTGTGGCTTTCATTACGTTTACGACGAGAACGTCGCCGATAACAGTCATCATGGTGGTGGAGGTGGTTGGAGTCAAACCGAGGGGGCAAACTTCGGGAGCACCGCCGGTTGCGAGCACGATGTCTGCTTCTTCAGCGAGGACGCTGTCAGGGTTTCCTGTGATGACGATGATAGGGAGGTCGCTGTAAAGAGCTTTTGCGAGAGGGATAAGCTCGACGATTTCGCGAGTTTTGCCGGAGTTAGAGATAAGGAGAAGAATATCGTTAGGCTGAAGGACTCCAAGGTCGCCGTGCTGAGCTTCGGAAGGGTGAAGGTTAACGGCGGGTATTCCGGTGGAGCTGAAAGTAGTGGCGATATTCATGGCTATTTGTCCAGCTTTACCCATACCGGAGGTGACGAGCTTTCCGTGGCGGCGGTGTACACGCTCCACGATAGCCTCTACAGCCTTTACGTATTGGTCTGTGACAGGGATATTTTTAATGGCGTCGCTCTCTGCCTGCAGAATCTGACGCATAGATTCAAGAATGTCCATTATAAACTTTTAGATAGTTTGTAAGGGCTATCATTAAAGCCCGATTAGTTTTGCGAGGGCAAATTTACGCAAAATAATGCATATTTCATAATTATTGCACAGTTAATTCGTAAAACGGGACATTTCGTGAGTAATTTAGAACAGCGTTTAGGACAGCGAAAAATGTTGCGCAGCAATCAATTTTGGTGCAAAAACGAGTAAAAACCGTGTATTGCAACAATTTTGATACCATTTGCACAGTTTGTTATATTTTGTTTGTGTAAAAAGTGGTAGTTTTGCAGTGTGAAAATTAGCACGATGGTGCGAATTGGCTCAGAAAAAAAGTAAATTACCTTAAAAAATATCAATGACATGAATTTATTATCAAAAAGTATTACGGCACTGTTACTCACTGCATCACTTAGTGCGGCAGCAAGTCGCCCGGAGATACATTTTCTTGGAGCGAATAATACGCAAGTTGTGGTGAAGAGTAATGAGCGATATTTGTTGCTTCCGGTGGAGGATTCGGCGGAAGATGCGAAGGTCAATGTGCTGGTAGATGGGAAATTGGAGGAGACAATTTATGTGCGTCTTGCAAGAATCAAGACTGATTTTTGTGTTCCATACGACCTTAGCCAGTATGCAGGGCGGAATGTTGTTTTCGATATTGTGACATTACAGGGTCGCAGCTCGGTGCGTGAGGCGAAAGATGATGCGTGCTGGGCGGATATTGCTCTGAGTGATGAGTTTGACACAACAAATAGGGAGACAAAGTATCGTCCGGTATATCATCAC
>JBJECS010000155.1:0-13987 GCA_051871335.1 Muribaculaceae bacterium
ATTCAGGTGTGAAAGTGACGTAAACCGTTCTGCCTTCATAGTTTACATAGCTGAAAACAACTTTTGTGATGATTGCCGTTCCGGGATTGATAGTCATACGGATTGAGTCAGGGAGCGCAAAGGTGTTTACGTCTGTCTTGGCTCCGGCGTATGTGCCACGGTTTGAGCTGATTGAGAAGTCAAGGTCAAATCCGTTATCAGTTTTTGTGATTGTAGCGTCCGATTTCAGTGCAGACTTGGCGAGGGTGAGCTCTGCGTTGCCGAAAAGTGATTTGTAGCGTGTGGTTGGCACCTCCACTTTTACGGGGAGTGTGAGGTCAAATTCGCCGAGAACGGCGTGGATAGTGGTTTCACCATCTTTTAGTCCGTGGATATTTCCCAGCTCGTCTACCGTAGCGATAGTGGCATCTTCGCTGCTCCAAGTCATTACGCTGTTATCTACAGGAGAGTCTTCGCCTTCGATTGTAGAAACGAGTTCTGCCTTGTAGTCATTGAATGGGTCTACGAGGACTGATGTGAGGCGGAAACGTGGCTGTGCATCTGAAATTTCCACAGGGATTGTAGTGGAATAATCGCCGTATGTAGCGGTAAGTGCGCGGTAGCCTGTGCCGCTGCAAAGGATAGAGAGACCGTCATCTGACACTGTTGCGAAATCCGCGTCGCAAGACAGAGTGTAGCCCTTAAAGTCTGTGTCTATAAGCATGCCGTATTTGTTGTATGCGTATACCACAGGTGTGTAATAGCTGTAGCGGGGCAGAGATATGACTTTTGTCATAAACTCGATAGTAGCCGGAGTATTGTCTGTAGGACAGCTTGCTACGGCATACAGACCATTGCCCACGGCGCGTTCTTTGCCGTCTGACGGCTTGTTGCGAGTGCCGATTTTGTCAATATAAATGCTTGAAGAACCGCCTCCGTCAAGGTTCATTGCCTGATTACATCCCGCGCGCTGCATCAGGGCGGCGAGGTCGTCGGAATTAACGCCGGCAGACTGTCCGCGACCGTCAACAACAAGCATCACCAGTTTGGTTTTGTCCTCGCTGTAGCCGATTGCAGTGCGTGGATGGAGAGCTTGAAGAAGGTTTGTGTCTACTTCAGAGCCGCAGATTACACCGTTATTCAGGATTACCGGCAGACCGCCAGCCTGTGTGAAAGCGTCGTTGAGGTTCTTGTCGCCTGAAACGAGGTTTGCGGTGAAGGTCAGCTCGTCGCCCGGCTTTAGATTGCTGACAAAGTCGGCATAGCTGCTTGAGCCGGCAAGTATACATTCACCGTCAGGAATTGTAGAGGCTCCGGTGGAAACAGGGCTGGAGGTGACGGTAAACTTTGTTTCACCACACTTTACAATGCCACCCTCCGGCTTGATAGTCACTTCGCACACACCTGCACCGGTAGCGGTCTTATCTGCATATCGGCGAGAATATATTGCGAGGTCGTTTGTGCCAAGGGCTTTGTTTATGCCTGATACTTTCTTTGACGTTGTCCCGTCTGTAATTTGCATGGAGAAAGTGGTGTTTGCCACGTCTACCCAGCCTTTTGCGGCAGTGAAGTGTGTTCTGCCATTATTTACAAATCGGAAAATCTCTCCATCAACGATGGAGTTTGATACCGGTTCGCCCACGCGACCTGAGGTCTGGAAAAAGTCGGCATTGATTGCGGCGAAATAGTGGAGGTTGTCGGTAGACTTTCTTTTTGCTACGCTTGAGATATTTTCGCAGCCGGGAGTCTGGTCGCCACCGCAAGCAGAGCGGATATCAATAATTTCGTTTGTCAAATCTACGGTTGCGTAATACACATGAAGTGTAGCTGGTCCCGTAAAGTGAATGGTTGTCTGAGTAGTGCCCGGACCAACTGTGGCGTGGTAGATAGTATCCACGTCAAACGTGCGGCCGTTCATTGTCCACTGTCCTGAAGCTGCAGCTGTAAGAGAGGCGAAAGCTGCAAGGAGGAAGAGTAATTTTTGTTTCATCGGTTTAGAATTTATAGTGTTGTTTGTAATTGCGATTTATGTTATGCAAATATACGAAATTTTTATCCCATTTAGCTAATATTTTAGCAAATATTTATGGTTAGTAGCAAAATTTAAGAAATACAATCACCCTATGGAGCCTCAATAGCAATATTTTTGATAATACATTTTGCCGGTTTTTGCTCGGCTCCAAATAATTACTTTAGCATTTCGAGGAAATCATCTTCTGAGATGAGAGGAATGCCGAGGGAGGCGGCTTTTTCTGCCTTTGATGGGCCCATATTTTCTCCGGCGAGGATAAAGTCGGTCTTTTTGGATATTGAACCCACGTTTTTGCCTCCGTTTTGTTCTATCATGGCTTTGTATTCGTCTCGGGAGTGATGAGCGAACACGCCACTTATTACGATTGATTTTCCGGCGAGCTTGTCTGTCGCGGCGGCTTCGGTCTCTGCACTGATTTCAAATTGCAGACCAGCTGTGCGAAGACGCGCAATTATTGCCCGGTTGTTTTCATCTGCAAAGTATTCGATTATGTTGTCGGCAAGCCCTTCTCCCACGTCTTCTATTGCCATAAGACGGTCGTGTGGCATGGCGATGAGGTTGTCAAGCGATTTTACGGTGCGGGCAATTTTTTTTGCACCTATTTCACCGATTCCGGGGATGGAAAGGGCGAAGAGAACACGCTCAAATGGGACTGCGGCAGAGGCTTTTATGCCATCAATGAGTTTTTGTGCACTTTTCTGCGCAAAACGGTCAAGGCATACCACCTGCTCAAAGCGGAGGTCGTATAGGTCTGCAATATTCTTCAGGAGTCCTGCACTGATGAGCTGTTCAACAGTTTCATCGCCTATGCCGTCTATGTTCATTGCGCGGCGAGAGACGAAATGCGCTATTCTGCCTGCAATCTGTGGTGGGCAGCCGTATTTGTTAGGGCAAACCCATGCAGCCTCGCCATCTATTCTGATTAGTGGAGTGCCGCAAGCGGGGCAGTGTGATATGAAGGTGACGGGAGAGGCAAACATATCACGGTTGTCTACATTTACGCCGGTGATTTTGGGAATTATCTCTCCGCCTTTCTCCACATACACCATATCGTTGTCGTGGATGTCGAGCTGGCGGATAATGTCTTCGTTGTGGAGCGATGCGCGCTTCACGATTGTGCCGGAGAGCAGCACCGGCTCCAGGTTTGCCACGGGAGTTATGACGCCCGTTCTGCCTACTTCAAACGACACGAATTTGAGCTGTGTGAGTGCTCGTTCTGCCTTAAATTTATATGCGATAGCCCAGCGAGGGGATTTTGCAGTTGAGCCAAGGTTTAGCTGCTGGCGGAGAGAATTTACTTTGAAAACGAGTCCGTCTGTAGCCATTGGCAGGTGTTTACGCTCTGAGTCCCAGTATTTTATGAATTTGTCCACCTCTTCTATGGAGTGGAGACGAGTCATGATGTCTGACACCTTAAAACCCCATTTTCGAGCGGCTTGCATATTGTCGAAATGATTGTCGGCTGGGAGTTCATCGCTTAGGAGAAAGTAAAACCATGCGTCAAGTCCTCTGCGTGCCACTTCGGCGGGATTTTGCATCTTTAGTGTGCCGGCAGCAGCATTACGAGGATTGGCGAATAGTGGTTCTTCATTAAATTCTCGCTCCTTATTAAGCCTGTCGAATGCCTCCCAGGGGAGGACTATTTCGCCGCGCACCTCAAATTTTGCAGGCCAGTTGCCGGGCTGTAGTTGCAATGGCACGCTGCGTATAGTCTTAACATTTTCTGTCACGTCGTCGCCCTGTGTGCCGTCACCGCGTGTAACGGCTCTCACCATTCGTCCGTTTTCGTAAGTGATAGAGATGGAAGTGCCGTCAAATTTCATTTCGCCAACGATAGTTAGCTCTTCTCCCGGCATGGCTTGACGTGCGCGGCGGATAAAATCATCTACCTCGCTGATAGAGTATGTGTTGCTGAGCGAGAGCATCTGTTTTTCGTGCTTTACCTGGGCAAAGCCCTTGGAGATGTCGCTTCCCACGCGCTGTGTTGGCGATAGTGGGTCATACATCTCCGGATGGCGGCTCTCAAGTTCCTGAAGTTCCTTTAGCAGGATGTCAAACTCGTAGTCGGAGATGGTAGGGTTGTTCTCAACATAGTAGTTGTGGTTGTGTCTGTTGAGTTCTTCTCTGAGAGATATAATTCGCTGAACTTCAGGTGTCATAGATATTGTTATTTCTTTTTCTTAAAATAGTCGTTATACATCTTGATGCCGAAAACGATGATGCTGGAAGCAGACGTAACGATATTTGTGATGTAAAGCGGCGGATTGTCTATCATAATTCCCTGAATGATAAAGAAAATTCCGCCAAGTCCCATAAGGAGGAAGGTGGGCAGTGCAATGCCGTCTGTGTCGCGAGTGCGGATGGTGTAAATTGCCTGTGGCATATATCCGAGTATCATGCAGATGCATGCTGCGTAGCCAACGATAGTTACAAGTAGTTCTGAATCCATGTCTTAATTAGGTGTTGTTAGTGAGTTTATAAAAATAGTAATTATCTTCGGGTTACTACCATATACTCGCCGGCAGCTCCCGCGCCGACATAGTATTTTTGCAGTCCGTAACCCTGTTCTGCGGCTTTGCCCGAGAGGGGGCTGCCGTAGTTTGCATAGATGTCGTAACGGCTGCCGCAGTTAGGACAGTATGCTTCATTTTTTTCAGTATCGACTTTAAGCCTCACGTCTTTACGCATTTCTACGGGGCAAGCGAGGTCGTAAGCTAAAGGCATGCCAAATGCGTCGCCTACGAGGAGAATACCGCCGTAGCCCGTCTCGGAAATGGCGGTATAGTTATAGTTTGAGGGGATGCGCTGCTCCTTGATAAACATTTTGTATTCCAGTGCGGCAGGGTTTCCGTAGAGGTTCCATTCCGCAACGGTGTAAAACGTAAGTCTGACCGGTGCCGGCGGCAGTCGGTCGTCGTCCACGCTATGACAGGCGACAAGTGGCATCACTGCCACGAGAGTGAATAATATTCGCAGTAGCTTATTCATTTATCAGCTTGTCGAAAGCGGTGTGATATTCGGCAAAATTAAAGTTGGCAATTACCTGCTGCATCATTGCTGAAATTTGCTTGTTACAGAGGTTTCCGATTGAGCCGGGGTGGGTGTGATGAATGTCTTTTTCAGGCTTAAACTGCCCTTTTTCAATGTTTCTGCCCACCTGGAGATAAGCGTCGCGGAAAGGAGTGCCTTCCAATACGAGGCGGTTTACGGTTTCCACAGAATACATCATCTCATATCTGCTGTCATCTGCAACAGAGGTGTTTACCTTTATTCCTTCCACCATTCTCGTCACCATAGCCAGTATTGCTTCCATCTCGTCGAAAGCAGGGAGGAAGTTTTCCTTAATTAGTTGTAAGTCACGGAAATATCCTGATGGGAGATTTGACGTGATGAGCGTAATTTCTACAGGTAGTGCCTGCAGCTTGTTGCATTTTGCGCGTGTAAGCTCAAACACGTCAGGGTTTTTCTTGTGTGGCATGATGGAAGAGCCAGTGGTAAACTCGTCAGGGAGTTTGATGAAGCTGAAGTTCTGCGAATTAAACATACAGGCATCAAATGCGAGTTTTCCCACAGTGGCGGCAATAGAAGAGAGAGCTTGTGCCACTATGCGCTCTGTCTTGCCGCGTCCCATCTGTGCATACACCACGTTGTAATCCATGCTCTCAAATCCAAGCAGGCGTGTGGTCATTTCCCTGTCCAGAGGGAAAGAAGACCCGTATCCTGCGGCGGAGCCGAGAGGATTACGGTTTGCTATTCTGTAAGCGGCTTGAAGCATCATCAGGTCGTCTACGAGCGACTCTGCATATGCGCCAAACCACAGTCCGAAAGACGATGGCATAGCCACTTGGAGGTGTGTGTAACCGGGGATAATTACGTCTTTGTATCGTTCGCTCTGGGTTTGGAGTGCGAAAAAGAGCCGCTGTGCCGCCATTGTGACTGTTTCAATGCGAGAGCGGATGAAGAGCTTCAGGTCAACGGCAACCTGGTCGTTTCTTGAACGTCCGGAGTGAATTTTCTTGCCTATGTCGCCAAGTCGTCGGGTAAGCATGAGCTCTACCTGTGAGTGTACGTCTTCCACACCTTCCTCTATCACGAAATCGCCATTGATGGCGGATGCGTAAATGTCGCGGAGGGCGGCGGTGAGTACTTTCAGTTCTTCAGCAGTAAGCAGTCCGATAGATTGCAGCATAGTGATGTGCGCAATAGAGCCAAGCACGTCGTATGGGGCGAGCATGAGGTCCATTTCGCGGTCACGACCTACGGTGTAAAGCTCTACATCGTGGTCTACAACGGTGTCTTTTTCCCAGAGTTTACGAGCCATTAGTTGTAAAGTTTAAGGAGTGTTTCGCCAAAGCCGTCGGCGGCCTTCTGAAGCTGTGGACCCACGAGCGGACGAAGCATAAGCGGTATATCAACTTCCAGCGCAGAGTAAACTTCGCATGAGTTTTCATCAACCGGACTTATGTTCACGCTCATTTCCAGTGGCATAGGGGAGTTGACTGTGACAAAAGCCACTTTTTGTGGCTCTATACGCTCTTTAATTCGCAGCTCCACCTCGCCCACCTGTGGTGTGACGATAATGATGCTGTCTTGAGTAATGCGTATTTCGCCCATCTGTGCCTTTACGTCGTCGGGTAACTGCTCCATTTGAGTCTGGAGTGCAGTGAGGTCTTTAAACTTGTCGTAGATATCCTGTGCCGGTTTATTGACAACAGTTTTCTTGCCGGTATATTTTGCCATATCGGTGTTTTTTCTTATTAGTTAGCCGGAGCCCAGTTTTCAGGGTCGGTACGCCATTCTTTTAGTGTTTCCACGTCTGCCTCGCGGATATATTTTGTCTCAAGTGCAGTCTCGAGCATAGCTGAATAGTTGCTGAGCGTGAGGAGCTTCACTCCGGCAGCCTTAAATTGCTCAGCTGCAATAGGAAACTCGTAAGTGAAGATTGCTACCATTCCCAGCACTTCGCAGCCTGCCTGGCGGATAGCCTCCACAGCCTTGAGTGAGCTTTTGCCGGTTGATACAAGGTCTTCAACTACTACTACCTTCTGCCCCGGCTTAAGATTGCCTTCGATAAGGTTTTCCAGTCCGTGGTCTTTTGGGGTAGAGCGCACGTATGCGTATGGAAGCCCGAGGTTATCAGCCACAAGTGCGCCATGTGCTATTGCGCCGGTGGCTACTCCGGCGACAGCCTCTACCTCGCTGAAATTTTCGAGGATTAGTCGGCTGAGTTCTACTTTAATGAAACTACGAATGTCCGGGTATGAGAGTGTCTTGCGATTATCTGTGTAAATAGGAGAGTTCCAACCAGAAGCCCATACGAAAGGATTCATCGGCTGAAGTTTAATCGCTTTGATTCTCAACAGTTTTTCGGCTAAAAGACGTGCTAAAAGTTTCATGATTTCCTTAAAATAAAGTTGTAATGAATATAATTGTACAAAGGTACGCAGAATTTACCGATTTTCGCATATTTTGTCACCAATTATTATGGCATATTTAACATTTATTATGTCAGAGTATTGTTTTGGCGATTATGGCGCAGGCTTCGGCGTCGGCAAGTGCGTGGTGGTGATTTTCCATATCAAATCCGCACTGTGAAGCAACTGTGTGTAGCTGGTGGTTTTGAAGTCGAGGAAAAGCGCGGCGAGCAGCTCGGAGCGTGTCAAAAAAGTCGTAGTCCGGATATTCCATCTGATATACACGGAATACGGCTCTCAAGCAGCTTTCGTCAAATCCGGCATTATGTGCTACAAGTGGTAACCCTTTTATACGCGGTTCAATTTGTGCCCACACTTCCGGAAATATTGGTGCGCACTCAGTGTCTTTGCGACAAAGCCCGTGAACGCGTGTGCACATATAGCTGTAGTATTCCGGTTCCGGCTTGATGAGTGAATAGAAAGAATCCACAATCTCGCCATTTTTCACTATTACGACGCCTACGGAGCATACCGACGAGCGCTCGCAGTTTGCTGTTTCAAAATCTATGGCTGCAAAGTTTTGCATACTACTTGGGTAAAAACAAGGGGCACTCACAAAAGAGCGCCCCCCTATTGAATGAAAAAGTATTATAACTTAAATTACTTAACGTTAACAGTACATTTAGCCATACGGTTCCAGCTTGGAGCGTTGAAGATGTCACCAACCCCCTTGCCTTCAGTAGCGATAGCGTCTGCGCTGATGTTGTACTTGCTTACGAGAGCTTTCTTAACAGCTTCAGCACGGCGCTCAGAAAGACGCTGGTTGAATGCCTTGCTACCTTCCGGAGAAGCGTAACCTTCGATAGTAACTGTTGAGCCTTCGTTTTCAGCTACGCTGTTAGCGATGAGTTCGAGGTTTGGTTTCTGGTTTTCTTGGATTACTGAAGAACCCTGGCGGAAGAATACGTAGCGTACGTTGTTGAGGTTCTTAACTACTTCCTTAACAACAGCAGGACGACGGTTGCAAGCGTCGAGCTCTGCCTGGAGGTTGTTAACCTTAGCCTGGAGAGATGCGTTGTTAGCGTTGCAGTTTTCGAGGTCGTTGCGGAGTGAGTTGATTTGTGCGTTAAGACCGTCAACTTCTGCCTGGTCGTAAAGACGAGCAACTACGAAAGAGTGAGTGCCGTTTGAGTTTTTGAAGTGGTAAGTAAGACCTGCGGTGAGCTCAAATGCAGCGCGGTTTGCGTTATATTGAGCAGAAAGACCATTGGTGTGGCTCTGGTTGAACATCTTGCCTGAACCCATGTTCCAGAGGATTGCAGGTTTTACACCTACTGTCCATGCCTTTTCAGCACCGAGGTTGAAGTTGAGGTTAAGACCAACTTTGTTTGCCCAAGTATTGCCGTCCCAGCCGCCAGGAATGTTCTTAGATGGGTTGTAAGCGTGGAGCCATCCTGTACCAGCTGTGAGTTCCATTTCAAATGCGCGAGGAGCGCCCTTGTAGCCTGCGAATGCGTTCATAAGGTTGATAGAACCGAATACGCCTATATACTGGTGGTCAACGATATTCCAGCTCTTAACCTGATTTTCAAACCAGCTTGATGTGTTGAATGTAAACTCTGCATCTGCGCCGATTCCGAATGTTGGAGTGATTTGCTTTTTGAGTTCAAAACCTGCAAGACCACGAGCGCAACCGATGAAGGCGTGGTTCTTAAGTGGAGTTGTCATACCACCCTTTACACCGAGTGACCAGTTGTCTGTAAATTTGCTACCCTGAACGGTAACCTGTGCCTGTGCTGCTGTTACACCAAGTGCTAATGCAGCGATAAGAATAAGCTTTTTCATCTTAAAAACGGGTTTATTTACTTAATATTTTGTGCAAAGTTATTGAGAATTGTTGAAAAAACAAAAAAATCTTAATAAAATATGCGTTTTTTGAGTGTTAAAATGAAAAATTGACGAAAAATAAGCTAAATTTTCAGGATTTTCGGACAATTTTTAAGATTAACACCTGTTGTTTGCTGTCACAGCTCTTGTGACCGGTGTGGCGCAAAATGGAAAAGTCGTAGTTTTCTTTATGCCGTTCTGCCCACTCTTGCAGGTCGTTTTCTCCTATTATCAGAATGCCTGATTTTGGCAAATTTTCCTCATTTTCACAATTAATAACACAATCACCCATATAAAAGTTCACTGTGTAATATCTGAGCATGATAGTAGAGCAATAGCCATACACGGGGTTGTCTTTTCCGTAGCCTTCTTTAAGCAGCATCTCGGCTATCACCTTGTCGCTTTTCACGCTCAGCGCCGTGGGTTGATATATGGCTGAAAAAGACCAATATACGGTTAATAAAGCCACTATTGCACAGCGGATTGCACGTCGTGCGCTCCCGCCGCGTATTGCTCGCCATGTGACGTAAGACATCAAGAGTGATGCGCCGATAGCAAAGATATTGCCAAAGCCAAGGTTTACATCGTGGAATGCTTTTACGAAAACGTCTATTTTCTCCTTTCCAAACTGAAATTCCATGGTTTCCAGCACTATCAGCAGCACTGTGAGCAGGGGTGCAAGCGTAGCAATAAATCCTGCATAAATTTTCAATGCGCGGGGTGCACACCTGTATAAATAGTGAATATATTGTGCGATAAAATAAGCAAGTCCCGGATATATCGGCAATAAATATACACTTCGTTTGCTCGTCGGAATGCAGTAGAAAATGAATATCAGTATTACGGCAAGCGAGTTGAACAGTATCCAAGGGTCTGCATTTTTCAGGCTTTTCACCCATGCGGAAAATCCGCTTGCACTGACATTTATTCTTGGTCTGGCATATTTGAGGCTGAAGAGAGAGAAAAGTAACAAAAGTGTGTATGGAAGAAGTCCGGATACTACTGTTATCACGTTGTAATACCATGGGTTAAGGTGTGAGTCATAGCTCATCGTGCCCGTCAGTCTGCCTACGTTTTCTTCCATCATCAGCGATAGAAATTCATCCCCGCCGCGTTGCCATGCTGCAATATACCACAGTGCCGGAATGACGAGAGATAGAATTGCGTTTGCAGATGTGAGAAGCGATGCGCGCAAGAAATTCTCTCCGCGCAATAAGTAAAATACCCATGCCACGAGAGCGGGAAGAAATGCTCCCACGGGACCTTTTGTGAGTACGGCTCCGCTCATTAGCAGTATGGCGCCGAGCGAGAATATCTGCCTGTGTTTCTGATAGTTATTATACAGCAAATATGTCGCGCCAACGATAAATGCTGTCAGTAACATATCCACTCTGCAGGCAAATGCAGCGCGGTGAACCTCAAATGCTGTCATGCTGATAAGTGCCATCATCATTGCCTTGCTCTGCGACGTGTTTCGGCGGGCAATGGGGTATGTTGTAAACGTCATGGCAATCATGGCGAGTGCAGAGGGGAGGCGTGATGTAAATTCAGTCACCTCTCCGCCTGTAATAAGCGAAAGAAGTGCGATACACCATGCAAGCATTGGCGGTTTGTAAGGAATATCACCGCCATTGCTTACGGGCAAAATCCAGTCGCCTTGCTGAAGCATAGATACGGCAACAATAGCCTCGCGCGGCTCACCTTTTGTGTTGAATAGAGCCTCTCCAAGGTATGGAATAAACGTGATGAATAGCAGGCACAGCAAGATAAGTGCCGGTCGCTGGCGGAAATATTTAATTATTTGCATAGATTACTTCAAATTTTCTGCAAAACTACAAGAAATTTGGCATAAAATCAAATATGCAGGTGCAAAATTGCCTTTTAGAGCGCTTATGTAAAAAAAATTATGCGGAATTTTACATTTTTGCAATAAAAAATGGGCAACCCCACTGTGGTGCTGCCCATTTTCTGCTAAATTATCAGATTATCTGATTATGATGCGTTGTGAATTGTCGCCAACGGCTATGATATAAACGCCCGCTGCAGGGAGTGTAAATGCTTTTGCGCCCTTTACTTTTTCAGAGCTTACATATACGATACCGTCTATGCCATAGATGCTTACGGCAACTTCTTCAGCTGAAGAAACTGTCACGCCGCCCTGAGACGGAACTACTCGGTAGTCGCTTGCAGATTTGACATTTTCAATGCCTGAAGTATTTGATTCGATAGCAATGTTGTCGATGAGCCAGCGTGCACCTGCTGTCTGTGCGAAGCGGATTTTTACATCGCCTGCAACACTGAAATCAACTTTAAATTCAGAGAATGTCTCGGATGTGAGGTTTACTGTTCCTGCAGTTGTCCATTCGCTGCCTTCAGTTGTAGCGTATTGAACTTCTACTGTTGCGTCAGCCTCAGATGCGCTCCATTTGCGTGCAAAGAATGATACAGACTTCGCGCCGGTAGATTTCAGTGGAACCATTTCGAGGTAGCTGTCTGACTCTTTGCCGAGGCGGAGGCTGTAAGTGCCTTCGTATCCGCCATCTGATGCCCAGAAACCGCCATTGTGAATGTTCCAAAGTGTGGCAACGCCGTCGTAAGATTTGTCGTCGTATGAGCCGCTACCTGTATCGTATTTTTCAAATGTCTCAAGGAACTTTTGAGCCATTACGATGCTCTGGATTGATACTACGTCGTTGTAGTATTCGCCGGATGTGGCACGCAGTGAAGTGTTGTAAACACCTGCTTCAGTTGCGCCTGTGCGAACATAGATTGATTCCGTTGTCATCGGTACAACAACTTTTGTAGCCCATGTCTCGCCGTCAAGGCTCACTTCAAATGGAGCGGAAACGGTGAATGTGATGTCTTCTGTGAGGTTTTCGCCCTCAAGGAGGATTTCTGCAGGCTCAGTAGCCACATTTTCCTCCGCGTTCATCGTCATGTCTGCCGGGTCAAATACGAAGTAGATTGACGGTGCCGGAGCAAGTGTAGTCACGTCTATTACGTTGCTCTGTGTTGTCTGTGATGTGAGAGAGTAGGTGTATTTTGTATTTGGGTCAAGTCCTGTAACCTCATATGTAAGGTCGTCGGCGTTGACATATACGGGATACCCTGCCACAGGACCGTTTTCATCTGCTACATCGAGGCGGTATGTGCCGTCGTCAAATGCGTCGCCAACTTCTACCCAGCGAGCAACGAATGATGTTGAGGTTACGTTTTCTGCAGGTGCTGCAGGGAGTCCGTCGAGAGCTTCACTTGTAAGTGCCACGTTGCTCACTACGTCGCCTGATGTAAGGGTGAGAATACCATTGTATTCAGCCGGAGCGTTTGGCTCGAAGATTATGCGTACAAAAATGCCCTCGCCAAGCTCGTCGGTTGTGGTCGTTTCTGCCTTTACGCTTACTGCCGGCTTAGACAGTGAGAGTGTGTTGTTTATAACTTCTGCAGATGAAAAACCGGTGCCGGAGACTGTCGCGGTTACATCGCTGGTGAGACCGGTGCTCTTTACACTCACGATTTTCTCGTTTGTGGAGCCTGTTGCGGTTGTTCCGAAGCTAAGTGTTGTGCCATTTGCAGGGTAAGTGATAGATGCTGTGGCTGCAGCAGAAGCCTCAGACCATCCGGTTGTCTTTTTGCTGCCCCAGATATAGTCGGCGAGTTCAGGATGGTCAATGAATGGGTTGCGGTTTTTCTGCTTTGCATACACCTTTTCCTGGCGGTCCACTTCTTTCTGGCTCACAGGGTCAAGTGCATTCCAGTTGAGGAGCATATTCATAGCCCATGTAGTGAAAGCCGGATAAGATGTTCCATTGAGCATTTCTGATGACCAGCCTGAAACCTTTGTGTTGTAAGCTGTTACCATATAGAAATATGAACGTGCGAAGTCTCCCTTGTATTCATCGTCAGGTTCCCATACGGTGCCTGTATAGCCTGAATATGTAGATTTACCGAGCTTGCCCTTTGCGGTAACACCGCCTGAAGATGCAACGTAAGTTCCGCTGCTACATTCGCCGAACGGATAATTTGCTCGTTGGTTGTTCACAAATCCGTCAGTCGGATAGATGTGGAAGAGGTCTGTGTACATTGGTGTTGCGTCGCTAAACCAGCTCTTTGGGAATGAGTGTTCGCGGTTGTAGCAGTCGCCTATTTTAGAATAAGAGCCGCACTGGTTTGTACTGTATGTAAATTCCTTTGAAGAATACATATCCCAGATTTTGCCGTTGCTTTTTGTGTCGGTATCTTTAAATGCAGTCCAAAGTCCTGAATAGCTTACTGCTGTGTGACTGCTGATTTTTGTGCAGAGCGCAGACAGAAGTGCTGAGCCATACTTGCCTTCGCATGAAGTGTAATATCCGCTCGGGATATTGTCTGATGTCACGCCGCCGCTGCTGCTTGAACCTGAACCGCTGCTTGAGCCTGAATCACCGCTGCTGCTTGAGCCGGAGTCTGAATTGCCAGAAGTACCTGATGATGCAGCTTTTGCAGTGAGGGATACAGTGCGAGATAGTGAGCCGGATACAAGTTTAAGTGTGCCTGTAAATGTGCCTGCGGTCGAGCTCTTGAAGTTTATTTGGAGCTGTGCGCCTGCATCTGAGTTCACCTTTGTTGCGCTGAGTGTAGTTGCGCCGGCTGTAAAGCCTGTGCCGGTAACTGTCACAGTGGTAGATGCGGTCAGCCC
>JBJECS010000156.1:0-13835 GCA_051871335.1 Muribaculaceae bacterium
GTTATTGATTAATTGCTTAAAAGATAGGTAGTTATGCGTGGGTGGGGTAAAAAATAATGTTAAAAGACGTTAAAGGTATTGACAAAGGGGGTTCGGATGTTGTAACTTTGCAGCAAAAAAAGATGTGAGTATAAAAATGAGGTTTAATTTATTAGGGAAAAATGAGAAATGAAAAGCGCTAAATGTGTTAAAATGTGGCAAATGCGAAAAATTTTGCGAAGAAAGTTTAATTATTCAAAAATTATTAGTAGTTTTGTAGTTACTTTTCGCAAAAAGTATAGCCATGAAAAGCAATTTACTGGAAATCAGGGGATTGTGTATTAGTGGCGAAGAAAAGCAAAAAAAATTATTAACAAACAAAACAAATACTAACTAAAACCAATCTCTATGAGACTAAAATTGTTTCTAATGCTCCTGTTAGCGGCAGTATTTCCGAGCTTGGCACAGACTGCGGGTTTATCAGGACGCGTAGTAGATGCGAGTAACGGGGCGCCCGTAGCAGGTGCAATCGTGACACTAATGGGACAAGACAAGTCAGTGGCAACAGGACCTGCCGGTGATTTTCTTATCAGCAAAGCCCTACCGGGCGAAGTGACAGTAATAGTGGTAGCGTCAGGCTATTCTGATGGCATCACTACAGCAGAATTGTATAATGGTCAGACAGTGGCAGTAGGAGATATCTCTCTTGTGTCAGAGAGCGACGGCTACTATGATGACCAGATGGAAATGTCGTTTGACGAAAATGTATTGGAGGATGAGGAAGGGACAGCCCAGTCAGTGACAGCGTTGAGTGGAGCTGCGGACAATATCTATTACAATACAGCGAACTACAGCTTCTCTTCAATGTTCTTCCGTCAGCGCGGAATGGATTCACAGTATGCAACGACATACATCAACGGTATAGACATGAATGACCCAATCCGCGGTCGTTTCAACTATTCATCACTTGGAGGTATGACAAGCCGTGCGTTCCGTAACCGCACAAACACAATAGGTCTTGCAGCAGCAGCTTACGGCTTTGGCGGCGTGAACGGAAGCTCTAACATCTCCACAATCACGAGCGAATATGCCCCGGGCTTTAACGGAAGTGTGGCATACACAAATGCGAACTATATGTTCCGCGGCATGGTGACATATTCAACAGGCATCAATCAGAATGGCTGGGGTGTGACAGTAAGTGCCATCGGACGATATGCGGATGAGGGTCAGATAGAAGGAACCTTTTACAACTCATTTGGCTATTTTATCTCAGCAGAAAAGGTGTTTAACAACCAGCACTCACTGACATTCACCACATTCGGCTCACCGACACAGCGTGCAGGCGCAACAGCTACATACCAGGAGGCATATGACCTTGTAGGAGACAACCAGTATAACCCGACTTGGGGCTGGTATCAGGGCGAAAAGCGTGCGTCACGCATCACAGAGACATTTGACCCGACATTCCTCTTGAACTGGATATGGAAGCCGAGCGATGCAACAACAGTGAATACGGGTGCAGCATTCCGCTCAGTGAACTATTCAAATTCAGCTCTTAACTGGTATAACGCGAATGACCCGAAGCCGGACTATTATCGCAATCTCCCATCAAACTTCCTTGATGACGACGGTAACCCGACAGAGCAGAGTGAATATGTTGCCAACCTATGGCGTACTGATGATAACTATCGCCAGATAAACTGGGATAGGCTCTATACGGTCAACGCAATGAACAACTATGAGAATACTCTCCCACAAAATGCGAACAACCAGAAGGGTAGCAGCTATATACTTGAGGACCGCCACAGCAACAACCTGCAGTTCCAGCTCAACTCAGTAGTAAACCACCGAGTAAATGAGAATATTTCATTGCAGGCAGGCGTTAACTTCAGCTATACAAAGGCGTCTTACTATAAGACAGTACGCGACCTGATGGGCGGACAGTATTGGCTTGACGTAGACCCGTTCTCAGACCGTGAAATCACCATCGCTCCTGATATGCTCCAGAATGACCTTGACAATCCAAACCGCAAGGTAGGCGAGGGCGACACATTCGGCTATGACTATGACATCAATGCAATCAAGGCAAGCCTCTGGCTGCAGAAGACAATGAACCTGCCGAAGTGGGATATCAACTATGGCATTAACATGTCGTTCCTCCAGTTCTACCGCGAAGGTTTCATGCGTAACGGTCGTGCTCCGGAGAACTCACTTGGCAAGGGTCAGAACCACACATTTGACAATGCGGCATTCAAGGCAGGTGCAACATACAAGCTTGACGGACGTAATTTCTTCACAGTACATGCGCAGTATGGCACATATGCACCGCTGATTGAGAACGTATATATCTCACCTCGTATTAAGGATGACGCCATTGCGAATCCACAGAGCGAGCGCATACTATCAGGCGACATTTCATATCAGTGGAACTATCGTCGCTTCCGCGGAACAATCACAGGATACTGGACAGAGATGTATAATTCAACAGAGCGTACAGCATTCTATGATGATAACTACTCAACATTTACAAACTACGTATTGTCTGACGTTCGCAAGACGAACAAGGGTGTAGAAATCGGTATGGCGTTTAAGGTAACTCCATCTGTAACACTTACTGCAGCGGGTACATACGCAAAATACCAGTATAAGAACAATCCTGACGGAACACGTTCATTCGAAAACGGAATGTATGCCGATACAACTCAGACAATTTACCTGAAAAACTTCTATGTAGGTGGCACACCACAGACAGCGTTTAACTTCGGAATAGACTGGCAGGCACCAAAGAACTGGTTCTTTAACGTAAACTGCACATATATGGATGATGCCTACGTAAAACTGTCACCGGTATATCACGAAGCAGAACCAGAGCTTTGGAAGTCATATCCATCAGAAGAGGCACTCAAGGCAAAGATAGAAGAAATCACAGACCAGCCAAAGATGAACGACGCCTTTGTGCTAAATGCATCCATCGGCAAGCTTATCTACATCAACCGCAAGGTGTCAATGAACATCAACGTAAATGTGGATAATATCCTGAATAACGACGAAATCATGAGCAACGCATTCCAGCAGGGCCGTATCGACCGCACAAACTGGAATATGAGCAAGTATCCTAACAAATACCAGTATTCACAGGGTACAAAGGTGTTTGTAAACGTTGGTATCAGATTCTAATGGTTTGATTTATTTATTAACGAAACGGAAAAAATTAAATCATAATGAAAAAGACAATATTATATATAGCATCGCTCTTGATGGCATCAACAGGTTTTGTGTCATGTGATGATGACTTCACCCAGTTTCCGATGCAGATACCTGAGGCAAGCCTCAAGGCAAACACAACGATAGCAGACCTGAAAATCAACAATTGGAGCGATGACCGCAACTATGCGAATGAAATCGGTCTGACAGAAAGTGGTGAGCACACAATCATCAAGGGTAGAGTAATAACATCAGATGAATGTGGCAGTGTATATAAAAACTTCGTAATAGATGATGGAACAGCCGCTCTGACAATCAGTGTGAACATGAAGAATATCTATCAGAACTATCTTCGCGGACAGGAAGTTGTGATAGACGTAACGGGTCTTCACATTGGAAAATACAACGGTCAGCAGCAGCTTGGCGCACCGGCATGGTATGATGCAGGGAACTGTTGGGAAGTGACATTCATGGAACAGGAAGTTCTTGAGGCACATGCTCAGCAGAACGGACTTACTAACGTAGCAGAAATAGACACAGTAGATGTCACAATCTCTCAGCTTAACGAGATTATCGGTGCTGCAGACAAAACAGAGTTTATAAAGCTTACGAGCAAACTTGTACGCTTTAAAGACGTAAGATGGGAAGACGGGGGCAAACTCGTGTCAGAACCAACAGCAGCGACTAACCGCTACATCGTAGACGAAGCAGGAAATAAAATCCTTTTCCGCAACAGCGCATATAGCACATTTGCAGATAAGGTACTCCCATATGGATTATGCGACGTAATCGGTGTACTCGGTGTATATGGCACATCATGGCAGCTCACCCTTGTGGACTATGAGGGCATCCAGAACTATGACCCGAATGCAGGACCTGAAGATGTACCTGGCTATGCGAAATTCCAGAAAGTAGCGAATGTGACAGCCGGAAAGCAGTATCTTCTTGTGGCAGACGGGACAAAGATGGCACAGCCGGTAGCATCAGGCAAGGGATATGGCTGGCTTTACGTATCAGACGTAACGGCGACAGATGACGTAATCATCGAAAATGAGTCAAATGCGTTCACATTCACAGCGTCAGGCGCAGGGTACACAATCCAGCAGTCAGACGGTCGCTACCTGTATATGCAGGGCACATACAATAGCTTCCAGGTAGCAGAAGAGGTGCCGGCAGCAGATGCTGCAGCATCAATCTGGACAGTAGAGCCCCAGAGCGACGGCACAGTGAAAATCACCAATGCCGGAATGGGCAAGTGGATGCAGTATTCAACATCGTTCACATCATACGGAGCTTACGACTCAGACCAAGACGGAGGCTGCCGCCCGGTACTGTATGAGAAAGTGGAGAAATAAACAATAATAAGTAACAGAAAAATAAATATACAACTTACTTATGAAAAGTATTAAATCAATAATATATGGTGCTGTGGCATTGATGTCTCTCGGACTGTTTTCATGCCAGGATGACTGGGATGACCCACAAGTGGTAGCTCCTGTAGCCATCAATAAGCCCAACACTACAATAGCAGACCTCAAGACAGCGTTCTGGCAGGACGAGACCAACTATATCGACACCATCGGTACACGCCCAGACGGAAGCCACTATATCATCTCAGGTCGCGTAATATCATCAGATGAAAGCGGAAACGTCTTTAAGGCGCTGTTTATCCAAGATGAGACCGGTGTATTACCATTCTCAATCAACCAGTATAACCTGTATATGCGCTATCGCGTAGGTCAGGAAATCGTAGTAGATGCAACAGGCATGTATATCGGTAAATATAACGGTCTACAGCAAATCGGTTATCCAGAATGGTATGAAAACGGCAAGTGCTGGGAGGCATCCTTCCTTGCACCAGCACTGTTTGAGTCACATGTAGAGCTCAACGGTTTCCCAGAAAAAGAGAAAGTAGATACAATCGTAGTCAAGGATTTCTCAGCGCTCGGCTCATCACCTGCAGAGCTCATCCGCTGGCAAGGTCAGCTTGTGAGATTCAATGACTGCTACTGGGCAGCACCGGGCACAACAATCTGTGATGAATATCACTCAAGCGGCTACAGCCAGACCCTAAATGTACAGGGCGGAAGTGTGACAGTTCGTACATCAGGCTATTCAAAATTCTGGAACTATGTACTGCCAGAAGAACACATGGACGTAGTAGGTATTCTTTCATACTATGGCACAACAGGCTGGCAGCTTATCCTGAACGACGTGAATGGACTGATGAACGTAGGAACACCTTCACTGAATAAGGGTATTAAGGAAAATCCATATGAAGTGGCAGAGGCAATCGGCTTTATCACATCAGGAGAGCAGAACTCAGGCTGGGTAAAGGGCTATATCGTAGGTGCAGTTGCTCCGGAACTTGAAGTTGTGGACAGCAACGACGACATTGAGTGGGCAGCAGACGTAACTCTTGCCAATACGCTTGTGATAGCAGCAGACCCAGAGGTTAAAGACTATGCACAGTGTCTCATCGTACAGCTTCCACAGGATAGTCCATTCCGCAAATATGGAAACCTTGTAGACAATCCTTCAAACTACAAGAAAGCAATCAAGCTGAGCGGAAACTTCGGAACATATATGGGCACCTATGCAGTAGTAGACAACTATGGAAGCGTAGATGAATTTGAAATCGAAGGCGTCAACCCAGGTGGTGGCGGTGGTAGCACAAGCGGCGATGGCAGCGAGGGCTCACCATTCAGCGTGTCACAGGTAATCTCAGGCGAGGCATCAGGAGCCGATATGTGGGTAACAGGCTATATTGTAGGTTGGGTAGATGGCATGACCCTTTCATCCGGAGCTCAGTTTAACAATGCAGCAACAAGCCAGACAAACCTCATCATTGCAGACAGCATGGATGAAACAGACGTAAATAACTGTATTCCACTTCAGTTGCCAGTAGGTGATGTTCGTACAGCTCTAAACTTGCAGAGCAATCCAGGCAACTATAAGAAACTTGTATCTGTCAAAGGTTCAATCGAGAAGTATTTCGGTGTAACCGGCGTTAAGACAATTACAGAATACAAGTTAGACGGTCAAGGAGGAGGTGATACCCCAGCACCAGGCGGAGACAAGAAGTATGCAAAGGCAAGCAAAGTAGTAGGCGGCAAGGCGTATATGCTTTATATCCCGAGTGCAGGCATAGCAGCAACTCCGGTGGATGCAACAAAGGGCTACGGCTGGCTATACACTCAGGCAGTTACCGAAAGTGCAGGCGTAATCAATGCAGCAGAAAACCTTGGGTTCACATTCGAGGCAGTGTCAGGTGGCTACAATATCAAGGATGCGAATGGACGCTACCTGTATATGAGCGGCACTTATAACAGCTTCCAGATGGGAGATGCAGTAGATACAAATGACAAAACATTTGTATGGGTACCAACACTACAGAGCGACGGTACGTTTGAAATCAAGAATGCCGGCACAGGGAAGTGGATTCAGTATTCATCTCAATACACATCATTCGGTGCATACGATTCAGAATCAGGCGAACGCCCATTCCTCTATGAAATGGATGGCACACCATCAAGTGGTGGTGACACACCGTCACCAGAACCGGAACCGACACCTGGCGACGGAGGCACAAAAGATAAGCCATTTACAGTAGACCAAATCATCTCAGGTGCAGCAAGTGGCACAGGAGTATGGGCAGAAGGCTATATAGTAGGCTGGGTAAGCGGTGCAGATATCACTGCTGGATGTAATTTCAATAGTGAGTCTACAAGCAAGTCAAATATTCTGATTGCAGCCTCAGCAGACGAAACAGACTATACGAAGTGTGTGCCAGTTCAGCTGCCTTCAGGTGCAGTACGCGACGCAGTAAACCTCAACCAGAATCCTGGTAACTATAAGAAGAAAGTGAAACTCTGCGGAAATGTAGAAGTTTACTTCAATGTTCCGGGCTTCAAGTCAGTAACAGACTATGTGATTGAGTAATAATTCACAAAAATCTCTATACAGGGGCAGATGCTAACCGGCGTCTGCCCTTTATAAAATATACAGGCGGATGTGAACATCTCACACCCGCCTGTATATTTTTGTGTAATAGGAATTAGTGGCAGCAGCCATCGCCGCAATCACCGCAACCGCAAGCGTCGTGGTCGTGTCCACAGTCGCCGCAACCGCAGCCACAGCCATGAGCAGGCTGAAGCTCTTCAGGAGTAGCGTCGCGGACGAGGAGGATTGTACCTTTGAGTCGAACGCTTTTGCCGGCGAGAGGGTGGTTGAAGTCCATAATTACTTGTTCGCCATTCACGTCTTTTACGAGTCCGGTGATATGAAAACCTTCAGCGGTCATCATAGGGATAAGAGCTCCGGGCTTAATAACCTCGTCGTCGAATTTTCCATCGACCATGAATATAGATTTTTCGAGAGTAGCGATTTGTTCGGGGTCGTATTCACCGAAAGCTTCTGCGGGCTTAGCCACAACGTCGAAAGCGTCACCTTTCACTTTGCCGTCGAGGTCTTTTTCGAGAGGGGCGATAAGTCCACGAGTAACCCCGAAGATAAAAGCTTCGGGATCTTCCGCGTCGGTTTGGTGCATGAGAGTTTCAGTGCCATCTTCATCAATACGGAAAAGGTCGTAGCCAACTTCCACGTATTTGCCAGGTTTAATTTGTTCCATTTGAGAAAAATTTGTTGATTAAAGATATTTTTTTGCAAAGGTAAGAAATTTTAGCGGTATAGAAAAGAAAAAAGAGTGTAGGAGAAAGGCGTAGAGAGGGATAAATGTGAAAAAGTGGGCTATAAATTGCGAGATTGGCGCAAAATGAGTATTTTTGCAGTATCAAATAAAAAAATAAAGACGATGAAAGAAGAAATTAAATCTCGAATAGAGCTATTGCGCGGAGAGATAAAAAGTCGTGGACTGAATGCGATAATTATACCCCAGTCAGACCCACATCAGAGTGAATACCTTGCGTCCCACTGGCAGGTTCGCCGATATTTCAGCGGATTTACGGGGAGCGCGGGGACACTTGTAGTTACACTTTCCGAGGCGCTGTTATGGACAGACTCACGCTATTTCCTCCAGGCGGGACAGCAGCTTGAGGGGACAGAAATAAAACTGATGAAAGACGGTCTGCCGACGACTCCGAGCATAGAAAGCTATCTGAAGTCTCAACTTGTGAGGGGCAATGTAATCGGCATAGACGGATGGCTGTTTTCCATCAACAAGGTAAAGGCAATGAAATCGGCATTTGAGGCTGAAGGAATAAGCCTTGACACGACAGTGGATGTTGTGGACAAGCTATGGAGCGACCGCCCGAGCCTTCCGCTTGACAAGATATTCATTCACGAGATGAAGTATGCAGGGAAGGAAGCGGAGAGAAAAATCAGTGAGGTACTTGCACGCACAGCAGGCGTGGGGGAGACACTGATTTCATCGCTTGACGAGATAGCGTGGGTGCTTAATATCCGCTGCAGCGACGTGAACTGCAATCCGGTGGCAACAGCCTTCCTATACTTGTCGGCAAATGGGAGCGCACTGTTTACTATGCCGGAAAAGGTGGATGACGAGGTGAGAGATTATCTTTCATCAAAAGGCGTGGAAGTGAAGGCATACGGCGAGATAGCGGACTTCGTGGCAAATATAAAGAGCGAGAAAGTGTATATAGACGGAGAGCATACATGCTATGCAATATTGCAACAGCTTGGAGAAAAGGCAGTTGTGGGTATTTCTCCTGTGGCAATGCTGAAATCTTGCAAAAATGAGGTTGAGGTTCAGGGAGAGAGAGATGCGATGGTGCGCGACGGAATAGCGTTGGTGCGCGGTTTCCGTAGGATAGAGGCTGCGATAGAGAATGGCGAGAAGCTGACGGAAATGTGCGTGGCAGAAATCCTTGAGGAAGAGCGAAAGAAACAGCCATTGTATTTTGACCTGAGCTTTGGCACAATCGCGGGCTATGGAGGACATGGTGCGATAGTGCACTATGAGGCAGACGAGGCGAGCAATGCGACCATAGGCAAGGAATCGCTGCTATTGATAGACTCCGGAGCGCAGTATTATGACGGCACAACGGACATCACCCGCACCATCAGCCTTGGGACGCCGACAAAAGAGGAGAAAACGGATTTTACGCTCGTAATGAAAGGTCATATAGCACTTGGCACAGCCATCTTCCCGGAGGAGACACGCGGCGACCAGCTTGATGCACTTGCGCGCCAATTCTTATGGAAAAACGGTCTGAGCTATCTGCATGGAACAGGACACGGCGTAGGGCATTTCCTGTATGTGCATGAAGGTCCGCAGAGCATCCGCCTCAATACTGTGCCATATTTCCTCACACCAGGTATGATAACAAGCAATGAGCCAGGACTTTATCGAGAGGGAAAACATGGTATCCGCTGTGAAAATTTAGTGTTGACCGTGCCGGCATTTGAGACAGAGTTTGGCAAATTCTATAAATTTGAGACACTGACACTGTTCCCATTTGACCTGAAACTGTTTGAGACAGAAATCATGACCGATGCAGAAATAGCATGGGTAAATGGATATCACAAGAAGGTATATGACGCACTACAGGGCGGACTTGACGAAGAGAGCCGCGCATGGCTTGCGGAAAAGACAAAACCATTAACACGATAAGAACGATATGGCACTGATAATACCAGTAAGAGGATTTACACCAGAGATAGGCGAGGGCTGTTTTCTGGCACAAAATGCAACAATAATCGGCGATACGGTAATCGGCGAGGAGTGCAGCATCTGGTTTAACGCCGTAATCCGCGGTGACGTGAACTCAATCCGCATCGGCAACCGCGTGAATATCCAGGACGGCTCCGTACTCCACACACTCTACCAGAAATCCACGATAGAAATAGGCAACGATGTTTCGATAGGGCATAATGTGACAATCCACGGGGCGAAAATCCATGACTATGCGCTGATAGGCATGGGTGCGGTAGTGATGGACGATGCAGTGGTGGGCGAAGGCGCAATGGTAGCGGCAGGCTCCGTAGTGCTGAGCAAGACACAGATAGGTCCACACGAGCTGTGGGGCGGCACACCTGCGAAATTCATC
Organism: Muribaculaceae bacterium; assembly: GCA_051871335.1. Lineage (GTDB taxonomy): Bacteria > Bacteroidota > Bacteroidia > Bacteroidales > Muribaculaceae > CAJUPY01. The sequence goes on from JBJECS010000156.1 coordinate 10,212, forward strand.
AAGATGGTAGAGCCTGAGAAAGCCAAGGAGATGAACATCAAGATAGCGCACAACTACCTGATGTATTCTCAGTGGTATGACCAGACGGAAGAAACTAAATGATAGATAACGAGACATTTAACAACCGGACAGCCCTTTTCCACACCTTTGGTTGCAAGCTGAACTTTTCGGAGACCTCAACGATAGCCAAGCTGTTTGCGGAGAAGGGAATCCGTCGTGTGTCTACGGGTGAGACGCCGGACATAATAGTGGTGAACACCTGCAGCGTGACAGAAGTCGCGGACAAAAAATGCCGCCAGCAGATACGCTCGTTTGCGAAAAAATATCCCGAAGCGGCGATAATAGTGACGGGCTGCTATGCACAGCTGAAAAGCGAGGAGATAGCTGCGATAAAGGGCGTGGCGATAGTTGCGGGAAATGACAAGAAACTTGTATTGACGAAATTTCTTGACGAGTGGCTTGAGCAGAAGGAGACACAGACACATATCACGCCAAGCCGGGAGCTGCGAGATTTTTCACCGTCGTGCTCGCGGGGAGACCGCACGAGATATTTCCTGAAGGTACAAGACGGGTGTGACTATTGGTGCACCTATTGCACGATACCGATGGCGCGCGGGCGAAGCCGCAGCGGTAGCATAGAGCAAATAGTGAGTCAGGCGCGACAGGTTGCGGCCGAAGGCGGCAAAGAGATAGTGATAACGGGTGTGAATATCGGAGATTTCGGGAAGGGGACGGGAGAGACGTTTTATGACCTAATCCGCGCCCTTGACGAGGTGGAAGGAATAGAGAGATACCGCATATCGTCGATAGAGCCAAACTTGCTGACAGATGAGATAATAGAATTTGTGGCACATTCGAAGCGATTTATGCCACATTTCCACATACCGCTTCAGAGCGGGAGCGACGCGGTGCTGAAACTGATGCACCGTCACTATGACACAGCACTGTTTCGCCACAAGATAGAGGCGATAAAGGCAGTGATGCCGCATGCGTTTATAGGGGTAGACCTGATAGTGGGGGCGAGAGGAGAGACAGATGAAGAATTTGAGAAATCGCGAGCATTTGTAGAGTCGCTGCCGATTTCACGTCTTCACGTCTTCACATACTCCGAGCGACCCGGGACGAAGGCGCTGAATATAGAGCATGTAGTGGCACAGGAAGAGAAACATCGCCGCACACGCATAATGTTAGGCATATCAGAGGCAAAACTTTTGGTATTCAGTAGGCAATTTGAGGGGACAGTGCGCCCGGTGCTGTTAGAACACAGCCGAAAGGGTCGCCCGATGAACGGATTTACCGACAATTACCTGAAAGTGGTGATTTCCGCCGCGGATTCATCGGCGATAGACAATCATATCGTGTCAGTTAGATTGTCAGAAACACTTGAAGGCGGCGAGGAAATGAAGGGAGAAATAGTGAAATGAAGCGGGTATTCCATGCAATAGGCGATGCGATGATAAACGGGGTTGCACGGCTGCCGATGGGTGCACTGTATGTACTTGCAGACGTGACCTTTTTCCTGCTATATCACGTCATCCGCTATCGCAGGACAGTGGCGGAGAAAAATATCCGTGAGTCGTTTCCGGAATATGATGCAAAGCAGGTGAAAGAAGTCAGCCGACGCTTTTATCATAATTTCAGCGACTATGTGTTTGAGACACTGAAACTTGCGCATATATCAGACGATGAAATGCTGGGGCGTTTTGAGTTTGAGGGCTTAGAGCATATAGATTCGGCGGTGGATGCCGGTAAATCGGTGGTGGTGTATTTTTCGCACTGCTTCAACTGGGAGTGGGCACCGTCCGTAATCCTGCACAGCCGTCATAAGGGAGATGAAAGCGTGGTGTATGGTCAGGTGTACCGTCCGCTGAAATCAGAATGGTTTGATTCGGTGATGCTACGCCTGCGAGGGCGCTTTGGAGCGCAGTCTTACAAGAAAAAGACAGTATTGCGCGACCTGCTGATGCTGAACCGGGCAGGAAAAAAGTGGGTAGTAGGCTTTATGTCTGACCAAAAGCCAAGCCATGGTGACCCAACGCACATCGTAAAGTTCCTAAATCACCCAACAGCGATGATAACGGGCACAGCGACAGTGGCCAACCGACTTAAAACGGCGGTGGTGTATTGGGACATGATGAAGTTGAGCCGTGGCAAATACAAGATAGTGGTGAGAAAAATCGCTGATGATGCGTCAAAGATGGAACAGACGGAAATAACAGATACTTACGTCAAATATCTACAGGAAACAATCACGCGACAGCCGGAAATATGGCTGTGGACGCATAAGCGGTGGAAAATACCGGTAACAATGCCAGAAGAGAAATGAAGCCGATAGCCGTAATAATACTAAACTGGAATGGAGAGCAGTTGCTGCGCAAATATTTGCCCCAGGTGGTGGCGACAACTGAAGCAGAAATAGCAGACGTGATAGTGGCAGATAATGGCTCGACAGATGGGTCTGTGGAGGTGCTGCAAAAAGAGTTTCCCCAGGTGAAAACTATACAATTCCCTGAGAATTACGGATTTGCGGAGGGATATAACCGAGCAATAGAGCAGACGAGGTATAAATACACCGTATTGCTAAATTCAGACGTGGCACCGGCAGAGGGTTGGCTGCGTCCACTGTATGATTATCTCGAATCGCATGAAGAAGTAGCGGCGGTTCAGCCTAAAGTGCTGTCAGACAGGGATAGACGGATGTTTGAGCATGCCGGAGCTGCGGGAGGCTTTATAGACGTTAACGGTTTTCCGTATTGCCGAGGGAGGATAATGGAGACAGTAGAACAGGATGAGGGACAGTATGATACAGAAATGGAGATATTCTGGGCCTCCGGGGCAGCACTTACAATCCGGACAGAGACCTACCTTGCGGTAGGAGGTCTTGACAATCGCTTTTTTGCTCATATGGAGGAGATAGACCTTTGCTGGCGCGTGTTGCTGACGGGCAAGAGTATAGTAGCCGTACCGTCGAGCAAGATTTATCACCTTGGTGGAGCGAGCCTTGCGTATAATAATCCGCGAAAGACGTATCTGAATTTCCGTAATAATCTGCTTATGATGCATAAAAATCTGCCTGATGCTACTCGGAGCCGTAAGTTGCTAAAACGCAGGCTGATAGATACGATAGCATGGGCGAAGTATGTGGTTACACTTGATTTTAAGAATGCCGGTGCGATATTCCGAGCTCATCGTGATTTTCTCAAGATGCGAGTGCACTATAGTGAGCATCCGGATGTGGATTTGCTTGATTGTATGTCGCTGAGGGTAAATATCATAACGTCGCATTATATAGCGGGTGTGAGGAAGTTTTCGGAGTTGGTGAAATGATACCGACCGAGCCACATCCAGGATGTGCTATCGATGATACCATAAAGCGCGACTCTCCGAGCCGCGGTGTATTGGACAGGTGTTGTGACCAGGCGTTGTCGCTGCGCTCCTCGCCTGGTCTTTCGCATGACAGGCAGCACCTCCGGCGCTGCCTGTTGTCGCAATCCATGCGTGGTGAAGCGGACGTGACACGTCACGTCCCTACGATAAGATGGTGGAGATCAATGGGATAGGAGATAGATAATTATTACTGTCCGCTAAACCGTGAAAGAGTGAGTCCAACTTCTTGAAAGGCAG
>JBJECS010000157.1:0-2573 GCA_051871335.1 Muribaculaceae bacterium
TAGAGCACAACCTTGCCAAGGTTGGGGTCGCGGGTTCGAGTCCCGTTTTTCGCTCCAAATTGACAAAGCAAGCATTTGCGATAGACGCAAACCTGTCCGGATGGCGGAATTGGTAGACGCGCTACTTTGAGGGGGTAGTGAGCATTCGCTCGTGTGAGTTCGAGTCTCATTTCGGACACTAAGAAGGCTGATTGTTTTGGGAAACCAAACTTTCAGCCTTTTTTATTTTGTCATATCAGAGCAAAATCGTATATTTGCCGAAAATAACCATTCCACTTTCACTATGAAACATTTGTTCACTCTAATTCTGCTTCTGTCCATAACAGCAACAGGATATTGCCAAAAAGTTTTCAGCACTGACAACTCATATCAAGCTGACGTAAAAGTATATGTCGTAGACTACGAATACAGAGCTGACCTCGTTGTATATCGTGCAGAATACCGCTATGAAGCGGAACAAAACAAGAACTCCGGCATCTGGTTCTTCACCGAATATGCATATCAAGCAGATAAAAAAATATATTTTACAGACTACGAATACCAGGCGGACCTAAAGGTATTTTTCACCGACTCAAAATATCGTGCCGGATGGAAAAACAACAAGAAAAAAGCCTTGATGTATTAGCAACTTTTAAAATTGAATTTACGTCTTAAATTAGCGAATTTCTGTCACAACATTTGCGCATTGAATAAAAATTCACTAACTTTGTACGAAACAAATATTAACCCCGATTATAAACAAAACTAAAATAGTATTTTTCACCAATGGAAAACAATGAACTCATAAAAATGTGCACCGAGAAAGCACAGCTCTGGCTCGGTGAAGGATATGACGAAGAAACTCGTCTTGAAGTAAAACGCATGATTGAGGCTGAAGACAAGACAGACCTCATCGAATCTTTCTACAAAGACCTTGAATTCGGCACCGGCGGTCTTCGCGGCATTATGGGTGCAGGCTCAAATCGCATGAATATTTACACTGTAGGCGCTGCTACTCAGGGACTTGCAAACTACCTAAACGAGGCATTCAAAGACCTGCCGCAAATCAGTGTTGCCGTTGGCCATGACGTGCGTAATAACTCTCGCAAATTCGCAGAAATGGTGGCTAACATTTTCTCTGCAAACGGCATAAAGGTATATCTCTTTGAAAACTTCCGCCCAACTCCTGAGCTATCATTCGCTATCCGCCACTTCGGCTGCCAGAGCGGTGTGAATATCACAGCCTCTCACAACCCAAAAGACTACAACGGATATAAGGCATACTGGAGCGACGGTGCACAGATTATTGCGCCTCACGACGTAAACATCATCGACAACGTAAACAAAATCAAGTCTGTAAGCGAAATCAAGTTTGAAGGGAACCCTGAACTCATCCAAATCGTTGGCAAAGATGTAGACGACGCTTTCCTCGCAGACATTCTCTCTCTTTCACTCAGCCCAGAAATCAATCGTCGCCACAGCGACCTCAAAATCGTTTACACCCCTATCCACGGCACAGGTGTAGAAATCGTGCCACAGTCACTCAAAAACTATGGTTTCGAAAATATCATCCACGTGCCTGAGCAAGATATTCCTTCAGGTGATTTCCCAACTGTAGCATCTCCTAACCCTGAAGTGCCATCAGCTATGGCAATGGCTATCGCAAAGGCTAAAGAGACTAATGCAGACCTCGTAATGGCATCTGACCCTGACGCAGACCGCATCGGCTGCGTAATGCGCGACAGCAAGGGTGAATACGTTCTTATCAATGGTAACCAAATCAACATGATTCTCCACTACTACCTCATGACCCGAAACACTGAGCTTGGCAGAATCACCGGCAATGAATACATTGTGAAGACTATCGTCACCACTGAAATGATTAAGGCTATCGCAGACGCAAACCACATCAAATGCTACGACTGCTACACAGGCTTCAAGTGGATTGCTTCTGTCATCCGCGACCAGGAGGCTACAGGTGCCCGCTACCTTGGCGGTGGTGAAGAGAGCTACGGCTTCCTCGCTGAAACTTTCGCACGCGACAAAGACTCAGTATCTGCAATTTCACTCATGGCTGAGGCTGCTGCATGGGCTAAAGACAAAGGACTTGACTTCCTCGGTCTTCTACAGGAAATCTACCTCAAATATGGCTACTCTCTTGAAGAAGGCATCTCTGTTGTTCGTCCGGGTAAGTCTGGCGCAGACGAAATCCAGGCTATGATGGTGGCGTTCCGCAACAATCCTCCGAAACAGCTCGGCGGCAGTGACATCGTACGCATCAAAGACTATCAAGACCTCACAGAGAAAGACCTCGCCGCTGGAACAGTAAGCAAAATGGACATGCCGGCACTTTCAAACGTCCTCCAATACTTTACTGCAGACGGCAGCAAGGTTTCTATCCGTCCTTCAGGTACAGAGCCTAAAATCAAATTCTACATCGAAGTTAAGGGTAAAATGGAAAGCGTTGCTGAATACGACGCTGCTGCAGCCGCTGCAAAAGCTAAAGTTGACGCAATCAAGAAAGACCTTGGTATCTAAAAGCCTAAACATCAGGCTTATATAGCTTGACACATACACTTTAATCCCGACTATGC
>JBJECS010000158.1:0-2568 GCA_051871335.1 Muribaculaceae bacterium
ATATATTAACATAAGAGGGCATATCGAATTTTGATACACCCTCCTACGATAAGGCAATGGAAATCAGTGGGATGCAGTTCGGACGTGATGCATCACGTCCCTACGATAAGTGGGTGGAAATCAGTGGGATGCAGTTCGGACGTGATGCATCACGTCCCTACGATAAGGTGGTGAAAATCAGTGGGATGCAGTTCGGACGTGATGCATCACGACGCTACGATAAGGTGGTTGAAATCAGAGATATAGTGAATAGAGAATTGATTATAGAGAATAGATAATAGAAAAATTGAACAGATAATGGAGACTTTGTGTATTTTTAACAATAATTTAAGATTAACAATGAAAATTTTGAGTAACTTTGCAATGCAAACTAAAAAAATAAATTCTGACATGAAAAAACTTTTACTCGCTCTAACACTGACATCCCTTGGGTTTGGTCAGGCATCAGCAGATTTTATAATCGACGAAAAGTCGTATGCTGTTGATACGTTGGTTCTTAAGATGGTGGGACCTGGTGTGAAACACATGGTAGTGCGTCTGCCGGAAGTGCCGATAAATGCATATCTATTGGAGACAGACCTAACTAATCCGTATGTTAAGGCGCAGGGGGTTCAGGGCAATGATACTCTGGGCTATGTAGAGCGCCTTGATGCGAATGCGAAGCGCATGCGAGAACGCGGATTGAAGCCGATAGGCGGAAATAACGGCAATTTCTGGTGCTGGCCGGCAAGTAATGAGACGGATAAGTCTTATATGTTCCAGTCGCCATACGGGGCAAGTGCCCAGAATGGCATAACGTATGTGAACACTAATGAGATAGTAAACGTGTGGCAGTCACCAGAATATAGTGCAGTGGCAGCCGTAGACGATAAAGGCAAGGCATATGTTGGTGACCTTTATTGGGAAGGCGTGGTGAAAGGAGATAAGATAGAAGACCAGACACTTGTGTGTATCAATCGCCGCAATCGTCCTGACCAGATAGTGCTATGGAATGCGGCGTTTGGTCGCGACCGCGAGTTTGAGAATGACTGGCTTTCCCACTCAGAGAAGGGTGCGAACAATACGGATAACTATTACCTGACATTCAAGGATGGAAATGACTGGGCGACCAATGCAGACCTTCATTTCACGGTGTCAAAAATAGTGAAGGGCACAGACCGCCTGAAGCTGGGCGAGTATGATGCTTGCCTTGGAGCGACGGGCAACAAGAAGGCAGCCCTTGAGTCGCTTGCCGAGGGAGATGAAATAGTAATCAACTCAGGATGGTATAAAATGTCAACCGGCGAGCGTCCACATGTCATGGAGGCAGTGGAAGGCAACGGCATGGTGATGAAAAACGGCGAACTGACCGACCGCAATACAGTGGATTCATACAATTCACAGGTGTATTCACGAAACTGTATAGGCACGAATGCTGATGGGACAAAATTGTATATGCTTGTAATAGACAAGGCGACACACTGGCAGTGGGGCGTGTCTGCGGGCAGCACGACATCTGTAATGTGCCAGATACTGAAAAATCTGTGTCCGGATGTGACAGACATCTCCAACCTTGATGCGGGCGGGTCAGCTCAGATGATGCTTGACTATCAGATTGTAAACAAGACAACAGAAAACACAGCTCGCGCCGTAAACAATGGTATGTTTGTGATGTGTGTATCTCCGGATGATGATGAGATAGCGTCTATCGCGTTTCTTGACCACAGAATAGAGATGCCTGTTTATTCATCATATACACCTGTAATACTTGGATATAACAAATATGGTGAGCTGATAGACCAGAATGTTCAGGGTGTAAATATCATAGTACCGTCAGAGCTTGGCAGCGCAAATGGCGACTGCATCACAGCGAGCGGCAATGTGTCAGCTGGTGTAATCAAGGCAGAGCTTAACGGCATGGAGGCGAGTGTAATCCAGAAGAACTTGCCTGCAGACATTGCGATTTCAATCCGCCCGACAATCACGATAGACAGCCGTACTGCAGACATCCCGGTGACGGCGACGGTAAACAACGAGGTATTCTATTACGACCCGACCCACCTTGACTGGAGCGTGGGTGATGCGACAGTTGCAACGGTGACAGACGGCAAGCTGACGGGTATAGAGAGCGGCAAGACAACGCTACAGTGTTCAGTAGGCGAATTTAACGACCAGGTTGATGTGGATGTTCAGATATCAGAGTCAGAGTATTACGATTTCAGCTGGAAAGACTGGACAGTGAAAGGTTCCGGCGCAAAAAATATCGTACTCGGGGAAGATGGGGTAATGAATTATGACTATTCTTCAGGTCGCACGCCATACATACAGCTGACAAAGGAAGAATTGCTGTATTCATTGCCAGACAGCATCGGACTGGTGTTTAATTCGACTCAGCCAATAGCAAGTGTACGCCTTGACGTGCGTTATCCGGAGGGAAAAAGTGCTCAGACGATAAAGCCGGAAGAAGGCGACGTGTTTGCAGCGGGAATAGACCACAGAATAAAGGTAGATTTCGACAAATTTGGCGGCGCAGATGCAATTACGACGTATCCGGTGACATTTTCAGTGATATACTTCTCTCTTGGCACA
>JBJECS010000159.1:0-2564 GCA_051871335.1 Muribaculaceae bacterium
AAGTTTTATTGCACCGCCACCACCTGCTCCTGTTGAATAGTTGCCTATAAACTTTGCTATTCCACTTATGGTTATTGTTCCTGTATGGCCTACAAGAGCTCCGCCCCAGTCTGTTGAGTAATTATTTTGGAATGTCGCGTTGCCTATTGTCGCATCTGAGGCGTGAGCATATACAGCACCTCCCTGACCTGCGTAATTGTTTTGGAATATGGCATCATTGCTGATTGTAAGATTACACTTACTCATTAGCCTGATTGCGCCTCCATTTGAGTTTGGTGCTTTGTTTCCATCAAATGTCGCATTTTCTACAGTCAAATCTGCATGGTCTACTATCATTGCGCCTCCCTCGCCGGTTGTTGCCTCATTATTTAAAAAATTTGCCTCACCGGTCATGACTGCTCTGCCATTTTTTATGTAAACAGCCGTCCCTCTATAAGATGTGTTATTTTCATATAAACCATTGTTTATAGTAAGCAATGGTTGCTCAAAACCGCTACCGTCTTTCCCTACGTTAGTCTCCCACATAATCCCGGCACAGCCCCTTTGCGCCCCATTACGCAAAAATTTGCAATTATCCATCATCACATCTCCTGTAAAATACTCATTAAAGCGTATTAGTCCTTGATAGTCAAGTCCACTTCCGTCGTGAATATTTTGCTTTGAATCTAATACTTGGCAATCCTTTATCGTGACCTTACTGTTATCTCTTGTATTTTCAGAACGTACTCGCAGGTCTTTGTAGCATGTCAATATGCAGCCACCACCACCCGGACTCTCTACGTTCTCAAAAATAACGTCCTCAAGCACTGTATTGCCAAGCTTAAACGTTTCGGCATTTGAATGCAGTTTGATGCACGAACATTCGCAAGCATCACTTTTCGCATTAATTTCCGAGAACTTCACATTGCGTATTGTAACATGCTTCAACGTTATCTTCCCATTTGACTCTAACAAGCCCCATACTATTTTCTTATATGGTTCGTGCCCATTTATGTTCTCTGTAATGGTTGACCAGTCTGATGTTGCTGCTGTGGTGTTACAGCCTCCGTCTATGATAATCCTTGCATTAGGTTTTCCAATAATTTCCAGCTCACAATCGCACCACACGGTAAACATACAATTGTTGTCTACACCTTGTTTGTGTATTTTACCATTCTCATCTGTAGCCTCTGTAATGTGCTTGCTTCCCCAAATATACTGACTAATTGTTACATCATGGTCAGTGCCATTAGTAATGCTTAACTTTACTGTGGTATTGTCTGGTAAATCATAATTAGTCAAACTCCCATTTGTCGTCTGTTTATAAGAGCCTAAAACACTGCTACCGATATATACTCGGTCTGTAATTGTCACATCCCCGGTAAGGGCTACACTTTCTGTATTGTTTTGCCCAGACTGAATAGGTATTTTTATTACTTTCCAATTATTTCCATCCCATGATGCCGCTTTAGTATCTGTTATGGAATACACACACCACGTCCCTTCACTTTTAAGACTGTGTATCTCAGCACCTGTACTTGGGTCTTTCAAATTTTCTACATACGCCGATAATGTCAGCGGAAAAAGCAAAAATGCTAAGAGCAGGAAGGAATTACCCCCCCCGATTTTATAAAGTGATGCTTTAAGTTTTACCATGCATTCCATGAGTTTTAAAGTATTTAGATTTATTAAACTTTGATTGTGTTATTATTGATTTACATTTTATTTACAGCAAAGTTACTAAATATTCCACACCAAATGCAACTTTTTCCGCCTCTTTTTTCACACCTAAACATTTTTTAACACACCCCTCTATTCACTGTCCCCTATTCTCTACATCGAATACCGCAGCGTCACCAGCGCTGATATCGGTCGCATATCAAAACAATATGAAAACACATCTGCATCAAGAAAGCGAGTCACAACATATTGCCGCCTGTTTGTGATATTTCTCACCATCAACTCTATCTCAAACCGTTTTGCCGTAAATTTGCTGCCTGCATCAAGGAATAAATCCCGCTGATAAGTCTTTTCATCAAGCTGGTTGACTGAATAGTCGCTGCGTACATATATTTCCCAGAAACTTAGCGGATTATAAGACACTCTGCCCCATACGTTATAATTAGACAGATTGTTTGTGCCCTTAGACAGTGATATATTTTGGATACTGTATGTATAGACACCGGAAACCGTGAAAATCAGCTTTTGGCGGATTATCTCATAGTCCGCATGACCCTTAGCTGTGATTAGATGTGACCTTATGCCATACATCATACCCTGGCGCATCGTCTTCTGCGACAGAAAACTGTAGTAACCGTCAATGCCAAAAGTTGTTCGCCAGTCATACACCGACTTTTTCCCTTGCAAATTCGCCTCCACTATGTCTGCACTGTTTTTCGTTGCCGAAACCTCTGTAGAATTAGCGTTTGCGGTGACTACTGACCCTATCAGCTTCGTTCGGCGGCTATGGCGATAGAGCGCCATTGTGTTGAAAAACAGTCCGGAAATCACGTTGCGGTATGAATATGTTGATACTACACTATAAGACCTCCGCTCATTCATCACACCGGAACCCATCGTCGTAT
>JBJECS010000160.1:0-2542 GCA_051871335.1 Muribaculaceae bacterium
TTAGCAATCTTGATATTCGTGATGACCGTATTTCATATTATTTTCCTATGAATGCAGGCTCTTCCAAGACGTTTAAGGTACGTCTCCGCGCCGCATACGCCGGAAATTTCGTTTTCCCTGCCACTGTCTGCGAGGATATGTACAATCCTGCTTGTCGTGCACTCACTTCCGCAAAATCTATTGATGTCATTCCGCAATGAAAGATTTCAAGAAGTGGCTAATCATATCGCCCGTCGTCGCCATCGCGCTTCTCTGGCTTTTCTGCCTCCCTGCAGACCTCTTTGAGGGTGTGCCTTATTCAACGGTGGTAGTAGACCGTAACGGAGAGCTACTTGGAGCCCGTGTGGCAGACGATGAGCAGTGGCGGTTCCCTCCTTGCGACACTGTCCCGGAAAAGTTTCGCAAAGCTCTGCTGCTCTTTGAAGACGAGTATTTTTACTATCATTCAGGCATTAATCCGTTCTCGCTTTTGCGTGCAACATGGCAGAATATCTCCGGAGGTCACGTTGTCAGCGGCGGCAGCACCATTACTATGCAGGTAATACGAATGTCTCGCCAAAAGCCCCGTAATGTCTGGCAGAAACTGGTGGAAATGTTTATGGCTACTCGTCTTGAATTGACTTACAGTAAAGACGAAATACTTGCCCTGTATGCCTCTCATGCTCCTTTTGGCGGAAATGTGGTAGGCATTGACGCGGCGATGTGGCGTTATCTTGGCGATGATGGCGCAGACCTCTCTTGGGCTGAGGCTGCTACACTTGCCGTGTTGCAAAACAGCCCATCGCTTATCCATCTCGCCAAAAATCGCGACAGGCTGCTCGCCAAGCGTAACCGCTTGCTTAAAAAGCTATTTGATGACGGTGAACTGACAATGGCGGAATATGAACTCGCCATTGAAGAACCATTGATAGGGGAGCCGTATCCTATGCCGCACCTTGCTCCGCATCTTGTTGATTATTATTGGTTTGCTGAGCATGGAAAGCGCACCGTTACCGATATTGACTTGTCATTGCAAAATCGTGTTATGGAGCTTGCGAGAAATCACCGCAGTATGTTGGCGCAGCGTGGTGCTAAAGACCTTGCCGCCGTTGTCGTAGATGTGAAAACGGGTGCTGTTATCGCTTATTGTGGTAATGCCGAGTCTGATGAATACAGAGATGGATGTTACGTGGATATGGTCAGAGCAGGCCGCTCTTCCGGTAGTATTCTTAAGCCTGTTCTTTATGATGCTGCTCTTCAGGAAGGCTTCATTCTGCCACACCAGCTCCTCACCGACGTCCCAACTGACTTTGGTGGTTTCTCTCCACAAAACTATGATGGCGCTTTTTCAGGTGCTGTACCAGCAGACGAGGCTCTCGCACAGTCGCTTAACGTGCCTATTGTTCACCTCCTTAGGCAATATGGCGTAGCGCATTTTGTAGAGACTCTCAGAGACTGTGGATTTACGTCTATTTCGCGAAGTGCCGACAGTTATGGGCTATCCATTGCTCTTGGTGGTGCGGAGATTAGACTGATTGATGTCGTAAAGTGTTATGCTTCAATGTCTTTATGCTATCAAGATACCACTGCACTGCCATTTTTCCCTCTCCGCGACCGCATTTCCTTACATTATACCTTTGAAGCTATGCGTGAGGTTAACCGACCGGATATGATAGACCGTCACCGCGCCGTTTCTGTCAGGAATGTTGCGTGGAAGACGGGTACGAGCTATGGTGCACGAGATGCATGGGCGGTGGGCGTGACACCTGAATACGCCGTTGGCGTTTGGGTAGGAAATGCTGCCGGTGGTGGTGTGCCGGACCTTACCGGCGCTCGCGCCGCAGGTCCCGTGCTTTTCGACATATTCGACTTGTTGCCTCACTCCGCCTGGTTTGACAAGCCCGACGAAAATGAAGGTGTAATCACAGACGTTTGCTGCCATTCAGGACATCTCGCCTCGCGTTTCTGCAATGATTCCAAGCCTGCATTGCTACCACGAAATGGAGTGAAAGCTGATGTTTGCCCATTCTGTCGTGAGGCACAAGTGTCGCTCGGTGGTGATTTTCTGGTTACAGACCGCAGCGAGCCTGCTGTCACTGAGTCGTTTTTCGTTTTGCCGCCTCTCATGGAACAATATTACCGACAGTCGCACCCTGAATATCGACCTCTGCCGCCTCTAAAGAATCCCTCTCCCGCAGAAAACTCCGCTTTGCAAATCTCTTATCCCACTCAAGGCTGCGTTTTGTCTTCCGTCAGGGGAATTGACGGTACTACAGGGCAAATCGTTTGCAAAGCATCTCACACTAACTCTTCTGCAGAACTTTTCTGGAACCTTGATGGCGCTTACCTTGGCTCAACCAAAAATCTTCATCAAATTCACATTTTCCCCTCTCCGGGCTTCCATCGCCTCACTGTCGTGGACAATCTTGGTGCCACTCAAGAAGTTGAGTTTAGCATAAAGTAAACATTATCCCACATAATTGGCTGCTTAATACTTTGCTTTACACAAAAAAAAGAGGGTGTATCAAAATTCGATATGCCCTCTTATGTTAATATATTGTAA
>JBJECS010000161.1:0-2524 GCA_051871335.1 Muribaculaceae bacterium
CAGCCCATGAAACTCGCTGCTATGGAAGGTCTTTATCGTGGTGATGCAGGTGGACAGAGCCTTGTAGGCTTCGGCATCCTAAATCCAAGCAAGACCATAGACAACGACGAAGACCCGATGCTCTTCTCCATCGACATTCCTTATGGACTATCCATCCTTGCTAATCACGACATGACGTCGTTTGTCCCAGGCATCAATGACATTATCGATGGCATTGAACTGACTGAAAACGGCGACACAATCCACGGAATTTCATACGACGAGCGCATAGCACTCGGAAGGGAGGCTCACCAAGCCCTTCGCGACTATAATACCGCCGCAAAAGCCGGAGATGAGAACGCAAAAACGCTCGCTGCAGAAAGACTTAAGGCTAATTTTGAGCACTTCGGATACGGATATTTTGAAGACGCATCACAGGCGGTACCTCCGGTAGCAATTACGTTCTACGCTTTCCGCATCATGGTGATGGGTGGTGGCTACCTGCTCCTTTTCTTCATCATCGCACTCCTCGCTGTTTACAAATTCAATGGACTGCTGAAAAACAGGCTCGTCCACATCCTCGGCGTGCTCACCATTCCTGTCGTTTGGATTGTTAGCGAAGCCGGATGGGTTGTAGCAGAAGTTGGACGTCAGCCTTGGGTTATTCAAGACCTGATGCCTACACGCGCCGCAGTGTCTGCGGTGTCTGCTTCTTCCGTTGAACTCACATTCTGGATTTTTGTAGTGCTTTTCAGCGGCCTTTTCATCGCCGAGGTCAGCATTATGATTCGCGAAATCCGAAAAGCAACAAAACAAGAAATTCTAAACCGATAATAATAAGTGCGTTATGGAACTACAATGTTTACAGTCTTATTGGTGGCTGATAATTTCAATCCTCGCTGCCGTTTTAGTCTTTTTGCTATTCGTGCAGGGCGGACAGACTCTTCTGTATAGGGCAAACGGCGTCACTATGCGCCAAATGATGATAAACTCGCTGGGCAGAAAGTGGGAAATAACCTACACCACTCTCGTCCTTTTCGGCGGAGCGTTTTTCGCCGCTTTTCCACTGTTTTACTCCACATCCTTTGGTGGTGCATACTGGCTATGGTCATTGATTCTCCTTAGCTTCGTGATTCAGGCTTTCAGCTATGAATTTCGCAGAAAGCCCGGCAACCTCTTCGGCAGAAGATTTTACGATGGGCTTCTTTTCCTAAATGGAAGCATCGGCTGCATACTCCTCGGCGTTGCTGTCGGCACTATGTTTTTCGGTGCTGAATTTACAGTTGCAAAAGGCAACATCGTTGACGCACAAGCCCCTATCATCTCCGTCTGGAGCGACACTCACGGAATTGAAGCTATCTTCTCTCTCCGAAACCTGCTCGTAGGCTTCACCGTGCTTTTCCTCGCTCGAATGCAAGCAGCATTCTACTTTATGAACAACCTCGACGGAGACCCTGTAATCATGTCTAAAAACCGTCGCTCTATGATGATAAACGGCGGTATTTTCGTTGTGCTTTTCCTCGTCATGATGTCATTTATCCTCGCCGCAACCGGTTATGAACAGCAAGCCGACGGCACCATTACGGCTGTGAAATACAAGTATTTCTATAACTTTGTGGATATGTGGTGGTTGGCAATCATTTTCCTCATCGGGGTAGTATCTGTGTTATACGCTATCATTTACACAATCCTCACTCCCGAGCACAACAGCCGAGGAATTTGGTTTAGCGGAGCGGGAACTGTTCTCGTGATTTTCTCTCTCTTCTGCATCTTGGGCTTTAACGGCACCGCTTATTATCCGTCATTGCTTGACTCGCAAAGCTCACTCACTATAGCAAACAGTTCTTCGTCTGAATACACCTTGACAGTCATGTCTTGGGTTTCTCTCGCCGTACCGTTCGTAATTGCATACATCGCTTACGTATGGCGCAAGTTTGACTCTACACCTATCACGCCTGAAGAGGTTAATGAAGACGACCATCTCTACTAAAATTACCTACCCGAAATTAATGTGTATTGTATGAGAAAGATTAAAAACCTATTATTCCCATTAGCTCTCCTTGTCGCCCTCCTGCCTGTTTTAAGCTCTTGCGATGATGACGAATACTATTCACCTCTCATCGGAGTTTGGGCTATAAACTCACAGGCTGACTTTTACCATGAATTCGAATTTTTGGCTAACGGAACCGGATGGTACTATGAATATAACGGCTGGGGATACGACGACTACCCAAGTTATGAAGCCCCATTCCGATGGTATGAAAACTATAACGTGGAGACCGGATACGACATGGTACAGCTTCGTTTCTCTAACGGCGAAGTCTGGAACTACGACTACGAAGTCCGAGGAAACAAGCTCCGCCTATGGAACATCGACGTTTACGACCCTTACCCTATGGACTACATTTTCGTAGGTTACTACTAATGAAACATATTATTGCGCACTCTTAGATTTCTCGGATATTCTTATTTCGGGACGCTTGTCTTGTAAAAAATATTTTCAAATTTATTTTGTCATTTCAACAAATTGTCGTAACTTTGTGAC
>JBJECS010000162.1:0-13443 GCA_051871335.1 Muribaculaceae bacterium
GAGAGGATGCAATGCGTAAGATAAATGAGATAGTACCGTATCTGAAAGACGTCCCCCTGTTTTCGATAAATCTTCATGCGATGGAGACTCATCTGAATGAGTTTGAGAATGTGGAGTGGGCTCAGGTAGAGCGGCGCTATGTCAAAGATTCCGCCTATGTGTATGTGGAAATAATGGCGATGCAGCCTGTTGCACGAATAATAGATGGAGGGAAATCGTATTATGTAAACAAAGACGGCAAGCGACTACTTTCGAACTATGCATATAGGGCAGACGTACCGGTATTTGTCGCTCATTTGGATAGTGCCGGTGCAGTCAAAAATCTGCTGCCTTTGATAGATTTCCTGAAAGAAGACAGTGTAATGAACAAGTATTTCACATCGTATAAAGTGGAGGCATGCGGCGATATCATAGCATATCCAATGGTTTCCAACCACGTAATCAACCTTGGAGACGTGAAAGACCTGAGAAATAAGACAGAGCGACTAAAAGAGTTTTATGCCCAGGTGATGCCTCTAAAGGGGTGGGAGTATTACGACACGATATCGCTGAAATGGCGAGGACAAGTAGTAGCCACGAGGCGAAAGAAGGCGAGCCTGACACCGAAATATGATTATTCATATGACTCGATAGGCTCAATGGAATCGCAGATAGATGCCATCACGGCGATACCAGACAGCCTGATGACAGAGAAAAGAGCCCCATCGCCCAAACCAAAGAATTAATAGAAAACAAGAAACTTCAACATAAGACTTATGAAATATAGATACTTAGCAGCATTTGAGATATCAAGCTCCAAGATAAAGGGAGCTGTAGCGGCCGTAGATGACAATTCAAAAATGCGAATTGTGGCGGTAGAGGAGGAGCGAGCTACGGATATCGTTCATTATGGGTGCGTCATAAAACCGGCAGACGTATTGAGCCATATCATGTCAATCCGCGAAAAGCTGGAAAGCAATCCGGAACTTGAAAACCGTAAAATAGAGATGGCCGTAGTGTCGCTTGGCGGACAATCGTTAATGTCTACAGTCAAGACCATAGAACTGAAATTTCCGGGAGAAAGCATCGTGGGTCAGGATACCATCCGCGAGCTCAAGACTCGCGCGATATCCACAGGCGTAAGCGAGCGCGAAGTGGTGAAGGTGCAGCCGCGCGACTTTATTGTAGACGGAAGGGCAGTGTCTAACCCATTGAGTATGTATTGCCGTGAAATCCGCGCAAAAATGAATGTTGTGTATTGCAATCCTCAGCTGAAAATAAATCTAAACCGCGTGTTCGAGAACTTGAAGGACGGTGAGGGAAGGCTGAATGTGATAAAGTATCCGGTACGCCCGATAGCGATAGCGAACCTTGTGCTAAGCAATGAGGAAAAGAGCCTTGGATGTATGCTTGTGGATTTTGGAGCTGAGACAACGACGGTGTCAATATACAAGAATGACAGTCTGCGCTATCTTGTGACACTACCACTTGGTTCTCGCCACATAACCCGTGACATAATGGCGTTCCGCTCATGCCTTGAAAGCGATGCTGAAGAATTCAAGTGCCGGAAGGCAAATATAGACCCAGAGCATAAGGAGGAAAATCCGGAAATAGAGGCGGTGAACAGGTGTATATATGCCCGTGCCGGTGAAATTATCGCAAACATTGTCAAGCAGCTGGATTATGCGGGTATAAAGGCGGAAGAACTGCCTCGCGGCATAGTACTTATCGGCGGAGGTGCAAAACTTGTAGGTTTTGACAAGGTCTTGAGCCAGGAGAGTGGACTTGAAGTGAGAGCTGCATCAACAGTAATGTCTGTTGATTTTATGGACATGTCGCTAAGGCAGGAGGATAATATTGACGTGATATCGCTGCTTGCGCATGCGTCAGCACTTCGCGATAAGCCGGATATGCTGTCAGCTCCGATTGTTGAGGAAGAGGAACCTGACGAAACACCGCGAATAGGCGAAGATGAAGGAGAAGATAAAGTTGATGAAGAGGTAAAAGATGATGAACCAAATATCTTTGCATCGACCCTTAAGAGAATAAAGAAGATATTTGTAGACGAAGACGAGGATTAAGGAGGAAACAATTATGACAATAGAAGACCTAATGGATACGACAATCAACGTACCAGCCAATGTGCCCAACCCAGTGCAGATAAAAGTTTTGGGAGTAGGTGGCGGCGGCTGTAACGCTGTAAACTATATGTATAAGCAGGGAGATGAAGACATCTCTTATGCGGTGGCGAATACAGACCGCCAGGCACTGAAGAGTTCTCAAGTAAAAAGCCAGGTTCTCCTTGGTCCAAAGACATGCGGAGGCAATGGAGCAGGAGCGAATGCCGACCTTGCACGCCAAGCGGCAGAAGAAAGTGAGGCGGAAATCAATGCGCTGTTTAATGATGACACGAAGGTGGTGTTCATTACCGCCGGAATGGGAGGAGGCACAGGTACAGGTGCCGCCCCGGTGGTTGCACGTATAGCCAAAGAGCGTGGAATACTGACAATAGGTATAGTCACAATCCCGTTTATCTTTGAGGGACTTCCAAAAATCAGGTCAGCACTTCGCGGCGCAGAGGAGATGCGCAAGAATGTAGACGTATTGCTGCTTGTAAACAATCAGCGCCTGGTGGAAATCTATCCAGACCTTGACTTTGTGACGGGATTCCATAAGGCGGATGAGACTCTGTGTAATGCAGCAAAGAGTATTTCAGACCTTATCAACAAGACAGGCTATGTGAACTGTGACCTTAAGGATGTGTGTACCATCCTACGCGACCAGGGCTCAGCGATAATATCAACAGGCGTAGGTTCAGGAGAATACCGCATAACCGAAGCACTGAATAACTGCCTAAATTCACCGCTTCTAAAGAATAAAAATATCTATACGGCAAGGCAGATATTGGTGTGTATCCACCACAATGAAAAGGCTCAGCGTCCGTTTAAGATGGAGGAAACAAACCAGTTGGCGGCATTTACAGAGAGCTTTGAAAACCAGGTTACGTTTATCTGGGGTCACTATATCGACCCGGAACTTGGTGAAAATATAAAGATGACTGTGCTGGTAGCCGGTTTTGACGTAGATGGCGATGCGGAGTATGAGACGGTAGTGGGCTCAAAGAAGGTAAATAAGCAACATCCTCTGCCACCGACATCAAAGCCGCGAGAAGAGGGCGCGGCAGAAGATGAGCTTGACAGCAAAATCAAGAAAATCTATGGTGGAACGACCACTCAGCGTTTCCGCCTCGACGCTCAACGTGTAATCATACTCTCTCCGGAGCAGTTTGATGATGAAGACGTGATAGAATTGCTTGAGCAAAATCCAACATATAGCCGCGATGTGGCAGTTGTGGAAAAGCTTCGCAATGAAGGCAAGTCTGCGGGCGGAAATGTAGTGGCGTTTTAAGAGTACGCGTAAAATTTGGAAGTGAGTAACGACTCCATATACTTAGAATACAAGCCAAATTGCTCTGCAGGCGAAGCCCCATGGTCTGCAGAGGATGAGGCATTGTGTTCAACCGGCAGGACGGGATATCTACAGGGAGAGGAAATGATACCACGCACGCCGTCGGCGAGTCATGATAGCCCATTGCTGGCAGTGTTGCTGTGTTTTGTAGTGATAGTGCTTCTGAACTATCATCACTGTAACCGAATGTTTAAAAATCTACAGGAGGACCTGATAGGAGTAAGAAGGCGTGCAAATGCTTTTGACGACCATACGGCGAATGAGGTACGCGCGTCGTTTATACTGATATTGCAGTTGTGTGTATGCCAGTCTCTGCTGCTGTTTTACCACTTTAATCCTATCAGCGCGACGATAGATGTAATAAATGAGAAATTACTGTGGATAACACTGTGCACAGTTGGTCTTTACGTTTTCCAGACAATAGCCTACGCAGTAGTAGGAAATGTGTTTGCAGACAAGAGCGCAACGCGTCTTTGGCTGCGAGGATATAATATATCAGCCTCAATAACGTCGTTGATACTGGTTTTTCCGGCCTTTTTTGCGACATTTTATCCATCGACGGCTAATGTAATGATAATCATAGGTTTAAGTGCGTTTTTGATGGTAAAAATGATGTTTATCGTGAAAGGTTTTAGAATTTTTTATGATAAATTTTACACATTGCTTTATTTTATTTTGTACCTTTGCATTCTCGAAATTATCCCCTTGATTGTAATCTACGCAGAAGTTGGGCTTTTGTGTAGATAATTTATTAAGTAAAACTATAGTTTTTTAATCAACGTGAGCGTAAAGAAAATCTTAGTATCCCAACCGCAGCCATCTGACAGCAAGTCGCCATATTTTGATATTGCGCAGCGTCATAACGTGGAGGTAGTATTTCGCCCCTTTATAAAGGTAGAAGGACTGTCTGCAAAAGAATTTCGCCAGCAGAAAATATCAATACCAGACTATACGGCGATAATATTTGCGGCAAAGACTGCGATAGACAGCTTTTTTCATATCTGCAAGGAAATGCGAATAACCATTCCTGAGACGATGAAATATTTCTGTACGACAGAGTCAATAGCACTGTATCTACAGAAATATACCATATACAGAAAGCGCAAAATCTTTCATGGGAGTACAGGCAAGCTTGATGACCCGACTCTGGTACAATATATGAACAAGCACTGCAAGGAAAAATTCTTGTATGCAGTGAGTGATGTACACAAGGAAGATGTCAGCCCTCTGGATAATACGAAAATCAAGTACTCAAAAGCTGTGATGTATCGCACAGTGAGCAATGATTTTACACCGGAAGAGCCGTTTGACTATGATATGTTGCTGTTTTTCAGCCCGGCAGGAATAGATTCACTGCTAAAGAATTTCCCGAATTTCGAGCAGGGAGAAATCCGCATAGGAGTGTTTGGCGCAGCAACGGCGAAGGCGGTGGAAGATGCAGGTCTTCGGCTTGACTTCCAGGCACCCAATCCTAAAGCGCCATCAATGACTGCGGCTCTAAATCTGTATCTTACAGAGTTAAACGACGGAAAAGAGTCATGAAACCCTATGGGCTCAACAAATCGCATAAACTGTGCTCTACGATAGCGATAGATGCGTTGTTTATGCGCGGTGCTGACGCTGAAGCCATTCTGGCATACCCGTTGCGGGTGGTGTGGAAGGTGAACAGCGCCAGGAAAGCCGATGTTGATACCCCAAAGTTCCTTATATCAGTTCCTAAAAGGCGGATGCGGCATGCTGTAGACCGTGTTTTGCTGCGTCGTAGAGTACGCGAGGCGTATAGGCTAAATCGTCCTGAACTATTAGGCGAAGTAAAGCAGCCTGTTGATATGGCATTTGTATATATTGCGGATAAAATAGTGGATTTCAGGCAGATAAACCGAGCAATGGTAAAGTGCCTGACAAAAATAGCAGAAAAATGCTGTCCCGCTTCTTCTCAGGACTGTTGATACTCCCAATCAGATTTTATCAACTGTGCATATCGCCACTTTTCCCACCCATGTGCCGATATACTCCGACGTGCAGTCAATATGCGATAGAGGCACTGCGCAAGCATGGTCCGCTACGCGGCTTTTGGCTGGCATTGAAGCGAATATTACGTTGCCATCCATGGGGAGGAAAGGGTTATGACCCTGTACCATGATACTTGATATACATCATCACGGTGAACTCTCGTCAGAATCAGTAACGTCTTTTTCAGTAGAGGATGAAATCCCGGAGGGAGAGGGCTATGTATCTGTGGGCATCCATCCGTGGAAAATATTTAATGCGCTTGATTTTGTAGCGTTGGAGTCAAAGCTATCAGACCCGCGAGTGGTAGCAATAGGCGAGGCGGGAATAGACCGCATGAGGGGTGAAAAGATAGAGCTTCAGAAACGGATTTTTGAGGTTCAGGCTCAGATGAGCGAGCGTCACGGTCTTCCGCTGATAATTCATGCCGTAAAGTCAGCAGATATACTTATTCCACTAAGAAAACGCATGGGCCCGACGATGCCGTGGATATTGCATGGTTTCCGAGGAAAGCCGGGTTTGGCTCAGCAGTTGCTTAATTCAGGTTTTTTTATTTCGATAGGAGAAAAATTTAATCCTGATACTGTCCGCATTATTCCGGACTCTCAGCTGCTACTGGAAACGGATACATCGGAGTATGATATTCATCAGATTATCAATACGATAGCGGTGGTGAGAGAACAAGAGCCGGAGTATGTTGCAGGCGTTGTGGCGAAAAATATTTACGCTTGCCTGAATGTTACAGATGTTAAAGAACAATAAAATTTCAATTTCGGCAAACTTTTTTAAGCCGTGATTGTTTTAGTATTACATAGCAAAAATTACTTTTTCCATTGCAAGAAATGTGATAATGATTGGTTTATTCATCAGAAAGGGCTGTCGTGAGACAGCCCTTTTGACGTTTATGTGAGATAAGATTATTTCTGATTGAATAGAGTCTTGATAGAACCGATAGATGACAAGATGCCGGATGCCTCGTAAGGGATGTAGACGGTTTTGCCGTCTTTTCCTGAAACCATTTCCTGAAGAGCTTCGATGTATTTTACAGCGAGCATGTAAGTAGCCGGGTCAGTCTTGGTGTCTTTGATAGCTTCGGCAACGCGTCTGATAGCTTCGGCTTCGGCTTCCGCACGAAGGATTTGTGCCTTAGCCTCACCTTCAGCGCGCAGGATTTCAGCCTGTCTGATAGCTTCAGCTGCGTTGATTTCAGATTCGCGTTCACCTTCAGAGCGGAGGATTCGGGATTTCTTTTCACCTTCGGCGTTAAGGATTTCAGCACGGCGGTTACGCTCAGCTTGCATTTGCTTTTCCATTGCTTCACGAACGCTACCCGGAGGGGTGATGTCTTGCAGCTCAACGCGGTTTACTTTTACGCCCCATTTGTTAGTTGCGTCGTCGAGGATAGCCTGGAGCTTAGAGTTGATGGTGTCGCGAGAAGTAAGAGTCTCGTCGAGCTCAAGTTCACCGATGACGTTACGGAGCGAGGTCTGAGTCAGCTTTTCAATAGCGTTAGGAAGGTTGTCTATTTCGTAAACAGCCTTTTTAGGGTCAACGATTTGGAAGTAGAGAAGTGCGTTGATTTCCGTAGTAACGTTATCTTTGGTGATAACTTGCTGTGAAGGGAAGTCGTAAACCTGTTCTCGGAGGTCGATGACCGGCGTAGTGGACATTCTGACAATAGTTCTGCCATATCCGGCACTTTCAACTTTGCGGACATAAACGAGTTTAGCCTTGTCGATAAAAGGCCAGATGAGGTTAAGTCCCGGGTTCAGCACACTGTGAAATCGTCCGAGCCTTTCAATGACGCGTGTTTCAGACTGAGGAACGACGATAACGCCGTTAAAGACCAATATCAAAACGATAAGGGCTATTAGTCCGAGAAAAATAAGGGTTTCTGTAGTCATAGTAAATAAAGTATAAAATAAGTAATTAAATGATTTCAATGATTAGGACGATTGATTCGTATCCTACCACTTTAATTCTGTTACCTTTAAGGACAGGAGCAAGGTCTTTAGTGCGAGCTTGCCAGTTGTCGCCATCGATTTTTACGCGAGTGATGCCGTTTTCGTCAGAGTCTAGGCAAGCGATAGCTTCCCGCCCAACGAGAGCGTCGATGTTGCTCTTGTATTGGGCGCTTTCCTTGCTTTCGAGGTGCTTTTTAGCTATAGGCTTTAGGCAGACGAATGAAAAGACGGCGCCAATGGAGAAAGCGATAAGCTGAGCTGCGAGTCCACCACCGAAGAGCTGTGCAAAAACTGCGAGGACGCAACCACCAGCCATAGCAAACATAGCGAAAGTGTTAGTAATCAGCTCCAGTATTACGCAAACGGCGGCAAGGATGAGCCAAAACTCCCAAGTGGTTATTAGTTCTAAAAGTTGAGCCATAATAATAGTATAGTATAGTTGTTAAAAGACTAATATTTTTCCACAAAAATATAAAATTCAGTTTAAATGACAAAATTTTTTGCAAGAAATCGGAGAGAGGGAGGTTTGGATGTGAAAAAATGTTTATAAATCATAAAGCGGTAAAAATTTTCGTAAAAATTGTGCTGTAATTGAAAAAAAAAGCATAACTTTGCCAAGAATAGTGTAAAAGTAAGCATATAAGAAGTCAGCAGAATAAAAGCAGCAGTGCCGGGTCACGCGGAAAAAGACTTACAACCTGGCGTTAAATCCTTAAATATCAACCAAAAAGGTGAAAATATTAACTAACCCAATAAAACTAAATGACAGATTAATTATGAAAAAACAGCTAATGTTTCTGTTGTTTTCTATCGTAGCGGTGACCATGATGGGTCGCACCGTGACGGGCACAGTCACTCAGGCGAGTGATGGTGACGTAGTCATAGGTGCGTCAGTAATGGTAAAGGGGACCCAAGTGGGCACCACCACTGACATAGATGGAAAATATTCAATCGACGTCAAAAGCGACGATGCAGTTTTGGTGTTTACTTATGTGGGAATGAATCCCGTAACGGAAAAAGTAGGCAGCCGTAGTGTGATAGACATTGTAATGAGCGAGAATGCGACAGTCCTCCAGGAAGTCGTAGTGACAGCCATGGGACAGGTTCAGGAAAAGAAGAAACTGAACTATGCAGTGCAGGCACTAAACAGTGATGAGTTGACCGCAGGTCAGAGCACCAACTTCGTAAACTCCCTTCAGGGAAAGGTAGCGGGTGTACAAGTGTCAATGGCAGGTGGTTCTCCAAACTCATCATCACAGATTATCATCCGTTCAATTTCATCAATCAACAGCACTCAGAACAACGAGCCACTGTTCGTAATCGATGGTATGGCGGTGCGCGGTGCAGCATCATCTATGGCAGATATCAACCCTAACGATATCGAGAGCATGAGTGTGCTGAAAGGTGCAGCAGCATCATCACTCTACGGTACTGAAGGTGCCAACGGTGTAATCCTCATTACAACAAAGAGCGGTAAGAAGGGAGAAATCAAGACAACAGCGTCAGGAGGCTGGGAAATATCAGAAGCGCTCCGCACTCCACGCCTTCAGCAGGTTTACGGACCGGGTAGCAATGGTTTCTATACAACAAATACAGCAGGCGGCTGGGGTCCACGCCTTAATGCGGACGAGAAAATCTATGACAACGTAGATGCATTCCTTGGCACAGGCTTCCAGCAGAAGTATGACTTCTCAGTGTCAGGCGGTAGTGAAAAATTCTCTGCATACGCATCTGTAAACTACCTTGATGCAGAAGGTATCGTACACGACGACTACAAGAAGAAACTTGGTGTATTCCTGAAAGGGAACTTTGACATTTCAAATACAGTGAAGGCACTTGCCTCAGTAAACTATATAGACTCAAAGAGCCGCGGCTTTGGAAACTCAATGTCTACCATCTATGGATGGGCTATTAATAAGGATATGAGCGACTACCGCACACTGGAAGGCTATCCAAACTGGAGCAACCGCTATGATGCATGGGACGAGCTGACAGATGCAAGCCGCATCAATGCAACAGTATCTCCATTCTATGGTCGCTATATGGACTGGTCTCAGACACAGAGCAACCGTGTAATCCTCAATGGTCAGCTTTCATGGGAGCCAATCAAGAACCTGACATTCACAGGTAAGGTAAGCTATGATAAGGGTCACTCAACATACGACTCATGGAGCCGCCAGCGTTTCAAAGGCGATGAGTTTACAGTTCCATTGGAAGAACTTAAGGGAAGCGCACTGTATGAGTCTTACGCATCTCGTCAGGGTTCATACTCATTCAGCCCTTCACGCAGCGAGCGCCTTGTAGTACAAGGTCTTGTAAATTATTCATACGATATCACAAAAGACCACAATGTGAGTGCGTTCTTCGGTGGTGAATATACAGAATCAAAGGCATACGAAGCAAACATGAATGGTACTGAGTTTATCCTCGGTGGTGAATATTACTCACTGAATAATATCTCAGACCAGTGGTTCAGTACTTCAAATATTTCTCTTTACCATACAGAATGGAACAAGTATGGATGGTTTGGTGAATTGCGCTATGACTATAAGGGAATGGCGCAGTTGTCAGTAACGGGACGTCTTGACGGCACATCACGCCTGAAACAGGCAAACAAGAATTCATACTTCTATCCATCAGTGACAGCGGGTGTGATTTTCTCAGAACTCTTCAAACTGCAGAACGACTGGTTCTCATATGGTAAAATCCGTGGAAACTGGGCAAAGGTAGGTAAGGACTGTGCAAGCTACCTCTTCACTCCTTCATATAAGAAATGGCCTACATTCCCGGATGGAGGTTTCTCAATAGACCCGACCACATCAGTTGCAGCAAGCAACCTTGAGCCGGAGTTTATCAAGACATGGGAAATCGGTGCAGACCTTCGTTTCTTCAACTCAAAGACACGCCTTGACCTTGCGTACTACTCAACAACAGCTGACAACCAGATTGTGACAGTGCGTGTATCACCGGCATCCGGAACAATCCTTCAGACACGAAATGAGGGATGTGTTGAAAACTACGGTATTGAGGCAACCCTTAACCAGGACATTATCCAAAACCGTGACTTCACATGGACAGCTACAGTAAACTTCTCACTGAACCGCGGTAAGGTACGCAGCCTGCCGGATGACATCACAGAAATCCAGGGTGGACAGTTTGGTGATATCTTCGCTTCAGCATTCCTGAATGGTTCAAGTACAGCAATCTCCGGTAAGGATTACCTCCGCACGGAAGACGGTCAGATAATCTGTGACGAAAACGGCTATCCAAAAATCAATCCTACAAAGAGTGTACTTATCGGTAACCGTGAACCGGACTTCCTCCTTGGCTTCGGTTCAAACTTTGCATGGAAAGACCTTTCAGTGTCATTCCTTGTAGACGGTCGTGTAGGTGGTGATGTAGCTAACGTAACAGGTCGCGGACTTATCTCAAACGGTCAGGCATACGTTCTTGAAAACTACCGCAACCGTCAGGCAGTGTTCAAAGGTGTGGTAGAGCAGGAAGACGGAACATACGTACCTAACACAAAACCAATCATCCTTGACCAGCAGACAATCTCAAACTACATCTATAACGTATCCTCAAACTTCATTGAAGATGGTTCATACATTCGTTTGAGCTATGTGACAGTAGCATACGACTTCAGCAAGCTGATGAAGAAACTTGGCAGCTCAAATCCTATCAAGGGTCTTAAGTGCTCACTGACAGGACGAAACCTCTTCCTCCTCACTAAGTATACAGGCTGTGACCCACAGGTGATGAACAGCGCAGGTAGCGGTACAGGTTCAATGGGTATCGATAACTATTCAGTACCATCACTCCGCAGCTTTAACTTTAACGTGAACTTCACATTTTAATTAAATTCCTCAATAGTAAAAAATTAACGCTATGAACAAAATCAAAATTTTAGCACTTTCACTTCTGTTGGGGATGAGCCTCACCGGGTGCGAAGACGTTCTTAAGGAAAATGTCAATCCGGACAAAGCCCACACTAACGAAGTATCTCAGGGTCTTCCTGTGCTTGTGTTCTATGCAAACCAGCAGGTGTATGACCACGCAGAATATTACATCTATCTCTCACAGTGCCTTACCACTATGGGTAAGAGCCAGACAGGCTCATACGCATACAAGAGCGGATGGGAGTTCCTTTCAATGAACCGTCACCCACAGTGGCGTCGTCACTTCTACGATATCGGTCGTAACGGCAATATCCTGATTGAAAACTCAAAGGCAGTAAACTCACCAAACTTTGAGCTTATCGCCCGCACAATCCAGTTGCAGTCTATGCAGCTCACAACCGACGCATTCGGTGATATGCCACGCACAGAGGCATACCAGAGCAATGCTCCTAAATATGATACTCAGGCATCAATCTACAAGTATATGTTTGATGAAATCGAGGAGCTCATTAAGCTTTATGAAGACGATAACTATATCAACAATCCTTCAAATCTGCCAATCTCACAGAGCATGGACCGCATCTATGCAGGTGACTTGAACATGTGGAAGGGTCTTGTATATGCTATTAAGGCACGTCTTCTTCTTCGTAACATTCCAAACATCGACTGTAGCCAGGCTACTTGCCAGGCAATCTATGATGCAGCGCAGAAGGCTATTGACATCTGGCGTTCAGGCGACCTCCGCTATGGTGCATGGTTTGGTAATGAGCCACGCTACAACTTTGACGGTGGCACAGGAGAGCAGAATGCACCATGGAGCGAAAGCCAGCCAAAGATTAACTCATGGGAGTCTCGCGACAACCAGTTGACAAGCGCTGTTCCATCAAAGTTCTTTGCAGTAGACCTCCTCGGTCTTCTCAATCCCGGAACAGACAACCAGGGTGTGTGGAACGCAAACAATGCGTATGGTACAGACCCACGTCTATACCTGCTCATGGTTCCACAGGAAGGTCCTAAGACAGCACTCCAGCCGGATAGCAAGACAGTGATGTATCGCTGCCTCGAGAACAATATCGGAGCAGGCTCAACATACAAGCAGGCACACTATCCAAAACTGTATGCAGGTGCATATGCAGGCGGCAATGACGCTTACAACTGCCTCTTCACAATGGAAGAACTCTATTTCATCCAGGCAGAAGCACAGTATTGGATGGGCAATAAGGGACGTGCATGCCAGCTTGCAAAAGAGGCTACACAGTGGAATATCCAGCGTCACTTAGACCGTTTCCTTGCAGACAATGGCGGTCTTTATCCCGGACAGGGCAATGTGCCAAACCTGATAGCAGAGGCAGCTCAGAAACGTGACCAGCAGCGTTTTGAAAACGTTGTGACAGCGTTCCTTGACAATATCGGCAGCAGTGTAGTGCCAAAGACACTTCCATGTACAGAAGTAGGTAACAAGCGTTGGTTCTTCGATGAAGCGAACTATACACTTTCAGACCTGATGGAGCAGAAATACATAGCAATGTATATGCAGCCGGAGCAGTTTACAGATATGCGTCGCTACCATTTCTCAAATAACCGAAACGGCTATGGTATAGGCGATGCAAAGGAAATCATCTATCCAACACTCCGCCGTCCATACAACCTGTATTCAGCATACTGGGTAGATGGACTGACAGAGGCAGAAAAGGAAAACTGCTGGATACAGCGTCTAAACTACGACCCTGAAACAGAAGATAAGTATAACCGCGCAGAACTCGAACGCCTGGGAGCATACAAAAACTACCTGTGGCTCCGCAAGCCAATGATTTGGGCAGAAGAAGCAGGTGTTCGCAAGAGTCTTACTGCAGAGTAATCCGATTAAACGTTTTATAATCATTTAAACAGAAATAAAGCTATGAAATTTATATATAAATTAGGCTTCTTGGCTATCGCAGTCGGTGCACTCACATCTTGCGCTAAGCACGATTTGTTTGACGAAAACATGGATATGGGCAAACGTCTGCCAACCGCATATTGGGAAGTCACTTCCACCGCATGTAAGGCCGGCGAGAGCTTTGAATTTAAAGGCAAATACTACACAGAAGACGGTCATCAGCCGGAACGCAGCGAAGTGTGGT
>JBJECS010000163.1:0-2474 GCA_051871335.1 Muribaculaceae bacterium
AGTGAGCGACCTTACAGGCGAGCGCGGCTCATTGATGGGTGCAATCCAGGGTCTGTTCCTTGCACAGTATGAGGTTTTGCGTGAAAACGGACATACTCCATCTGAAGCGTTTAATGAGACAGTAGAAGAGCTTACTCAGTCACTTATGCCGCTGTTTGCAGCAAAGGGTATGGACTGGATGTATGCAAACTGCTCAACAACGGCTCAGCGAGGAGCTCTTGACTGGATGGGTCCATTCCATGATGCAATCAAGCCGGTAATGCAGCAGCTCTATAAGAGCGTAAAGGATGGCGTAGAGGCTCAGAAGTCTATTGACAGCAATTCTCAGCCGGGCTATCGTGAAGGTCTTAACGAAGAACTTCGTCAGCTGCGTGAGAGCGAGCTATGGCGCACCGGTGAAACGGTACGTAAGCTTCGTCCGGAAAATAATTGATACTGAAATATAATGATTAGTTTCGTGGTGGTGTATCGTGATGGTACGCTGCCACTTTTTGTTTAATTGATAAGAGATTAAAGTGTGATGATGCTTTTGTTTTCGCAGGAGAGAGTGCGAGCGGGAAATTGCTCAACGAGCTGGAGATTGTGAGTAGCCATAATGACGGCAGTACCCTCGGAAGCGATTTTGTGGAGGTGTGCAACGATTTGCTCTCCGGTTTCCGGGTCAAGATTACCAGTAGGCTCGTCGGCGAGGATTAGCTGTGGCCGGTTTAGGAGGGCGCGAGCGATTACGATACGCTGTTGCTCACCTCCGGAAAGCTCGTGAGGCATTTTGTAGGATTTTTTTAGCATACCCACCTGTGTGAGGACTTCTTCGATGCGAGTGTCGATGTCGTTTTCGTCTTTCCATCCTGTAGCGTCGAGAACAAAGCGTAGATTTTCGTAGACGTTACGGTCTGTGAGGAGCTGGAAGTCTTGGAAAACGATTCCGATTTTTCGCCGGAGGAATGGTATGTCTTTTTTAGGGATGTCAATAAGGTCATATCCAAGCACTTGTGCATCTCCGTCGTGTATTGGGATTTCTGCGTACATAGATTTCAATAGCGAGCTTTTACCGCTGCCTACTTTTCCGATGAGGTAGAGAAATTCGCCTTGCTCGAGAGAAAGGCTGACGTGTTTCAGTACGACGAGCTCTTTACGGAGTATTTCAACGTCTTTGTATGTAATAATGCTTGCCATGGATGTGAAATTTTTGCAAATATAGTGATTTTTTTGCTTCGTTGGGTATAAATCGCTAAATTTGCAATATGAATTTGTCTTTAATGATATCAAAGCGATTGCGGCTGAAGCCCGAAGGGAAAGGACAGGGTCAGTCGCCGGGAGTCACGATAGCGGTGACGGGTATAGCAGTGGCGATAGTAGTGATGATACTGACGCTTGCTGTAGTATCCGGCTTTCAGAATCAGGTGAGGCAGAAGGTAATGGGTTTTGATTCACAGATAACGGTAAAAAAATATACGACAAATTCTTCAGAATCGCCTTTTTTTTCATTCAGTGACTCGATATCGGGAGTTATACGGAGTGTGATGCCGGAGGGGGCGATTTTGTCGCCTTGTATCAGTGCAACGACGCTGCTGAAGACGGATGAGGACTATATAGGTCTTCAGCTTGTGTCAGATGATGAGACACTAAATGGCTATATATCAGAATATTTGGTGGAGACGGGCGATAGTGTATTGCCGGATGAGAAGAGTATAGCCATATCGAAAATAACTG
The DNA here is from genome assembly GCA_051871335.1 of Muribaculaceae bacterium. Lineage (GTDB taxonomy): Bacteria > Bacteroidota > Bacteroidia > Bacteroidales > Muribaculaceae > CAJUPY01. The sequence continues at coordinate 1,714 of JBJECS010000163.1, forward strand.
CCGCGAGGCTGAATTTATGTCGTGGTGACCGCATTTATGCACACTTTTTCGTAGATGGGAATGTAAAGACGCGGAGGCTGACGGTAAGTGCGGTATATGACACGTCGTTTGGCGAGCGGGATAAGCGGATAGCCTTCTGTGACAGCCGTTTGCTGCGGTCGGTGTATGACCTTGACGCAAATGATGTTGAAAAAATACACATTTCCGGGTTGCGGTTCTCTGATATAGAGTCTCTGTCGGAGGATTTGCAGCAAGTGTTTGTGACAGAGTATTATAGTGGTGGAGTAGGTGATGTTTATCAGGTGGAGAGCGTGCTCCACACAGGTGCTGCGTATTTTGGATGGCTTGACCTTCTGGATACAAATGTGGTGGTGATAATCATCTTGATGACAGTTGTTGCGGCTTTTACGCTTGTGTCCTCGCTTTTTATCTTGGTGTTAGAGCGAGTCAGAATGATAGGTGTTCTAAAGGCGCATGGTGCGACAAACGGGATGGTAAGCCGAATATTCGTATATTTGGCTATGCGCATAATGGCATACGGGCTATTGATAGGGAATGTGTCCGGTCTGTTGCTGATATGGGTTCAATGGCAGTTTCGGGTGTTGCCACTTGACCCGGAGGCGTATTATCTGTCTTATGTTCCGGTAGAGTTTAATTTTATTCCATGGATACTGCTGAATGTTGGTGCGGTTTTGGTGGCATGGCTTGTGCTAATATTGCCGGCAATGGTAGTGAGCCGCATTTCACCGGCAATGACGATA
>JBJECS010000164.1:0-13114 GCA_051871335.1 Muribaculaceae bacterium
CGCTCTTGTCTTTCTTAGAGGAAATTTACATAAAATCCGCGAGATTTTACACCGGTAGCGTAAAGATTATTTATGAGATTATAGCAAAGAAAATGTCACACCTGATTGCCGGGTGTGACATTTTTTCGTTAAGGTCTTGGTGGGCGTCCCATGCCACCGGGACCGAAACCGCGGTCGTTGTTGCGAGAAGCTGGCTCGTTACCTTTACCAAAAGTGTTAAATCTATAAGTGAAAGTAAACATGAAGTAACGAGTGAGGGTGTTGTATTCAATATCGTCGGTATAGTTAGCGGCGATGGTACGTCTGATGTTGCTCTGTTGCTGTAAAAGGTCGTAAGCTTTTACGGCGATAGTGGCAGCCTTGCCAGGGAGGAACTGGTAAGAAATAGAGGCGTTCCACATCCACATGTCTGTGTCGTATCCGGCAGAGTAACCTTTTGTGGCGTTGTATCGAAGCTCAGAGTTAAGCACAATGCCGAAAGGAGTGTAATATGTACCGTTAAACATACCGCCATAGTTGTGGACGGTGGAGTTTTGTGTGGAAGAGAAAGAGTTGCTGGTGGTCTGGAGCATATACATCGGTCGTAATTCAAGCTCAAGATTGTCCGGTCGGAAAGCAATGCCGGGAGATTCGTGCCAAGCAAATGTGCGGGAGGTGTTTCTCACACCGTTGTTAAAACCAACTTGCTGGTTAAAGTTCATGAAAGTCATGTTACTGATTGTCCAGGTTTTACGTCTGAGTGGCATTGAAATCATGTTCATAAGTCGAGCAGACCATACGCCATTAACGTTTTCGTAGGTTGTTGTCTGTCCTGAAGTCTCAGGGTTATAAGTTGTCTTGGAGACAATGCTGTTTTGCGCCATTTGTACGTTTAGCATAGCCATAATAGAACGCTGTGATTCGGAATTGAAGTCTTGGAATCGCCACATGAGGTTGTGTGTGAAAGTCGGGTCGAGGTTAGGGTTACCGACAACGATTTTCAGTGGGTCGGAGTAATCTGCAACGGGCTGTAACTGACTCATTGTAGGCTGCGAGCTTCGTCCGCGGTAGAATATATTCATGGTGCGGGTTTTGGTGAACTTGAAACGTGCGCGGAGGAACGGAGCCCAGTTCCATACCCAACGTGTAGGGATGCTACGCTTATAGTTTAAGAGGTCGTTTGAGGCAGAGCGTTGCGGCACCAGTGATAGTCCTGCGTCGAGGTTGAAAACTTTACCTACTTTTTTATATCCGAAGCGAATATCCTGATTGAAGTATGTGTTGCGGAAGCGGTCGCTGAGCGTGTCGTTGAAAATCAGGATGTCTGAGTTAACAATAGGGTTCAGCGGGTCAGTCCAGTCGATTTTATGGTCGTAAACGTCTTTGTCGGCATTATTCCAGCGGTATTGGATGCGGTAAGCGAAGGTAAGGAAATTACCCTTTTTTACGTCACCGATAGGCTCAGTCCAAGTCACACGCGACTGAATGAAATTGTTCCAAGTATGGTTGTCGAGATACTGGTCGTAAAGGTTAAGCGAGTCTATGAGGAAGAATTTGTTCCAAGAATATGTGTTTTCATCTTCGCGTACGTTGCTCATCTGATAGCGGAATTGGAAAGAGACGGAGCGGCCGGGACGAGATGCGAATTTGTGGTTGTAGATACCTTCGCCTGAAAATTCCCACGATTTGCCTGATGAGTTGCCAATGTTTTTAGACTGTGCGGCGAGGCTGTGAGCGATGTCGCCGGCATAGTTTGACGATTCTTCGTTGCTGCGAGAGTCGTTTTGATTATAAGAGAATCGCGGGCGGAAATCGAAGGCGTTTAGGCTATCAGGGTTCCACTGGATTCTGAAGTCACCGCGCACGTTGTGTCCCTTGTCGTTAGCGAGACTGGTAGAACTTTGGGTGGGGAACGAGTCGGTAAAGTTATACATACGTTCCTGTCGTTTGTAAGTGTCGCGGTCGGTGTGAGAATACATCACGTCACCACCAACGCGTAAGATTTCTTTGTTACCTACGTTAAAGTTTACACCAAATGTCTGAGAATTGTTTACGCCCTCATTACCACCGAAACGGCGGAAACGGTTACCGTTGCTATCGGTGAAACCGAGGTCATTAGTATTGTTTGCGCTACCGATAAATGTTATTTGGTTGTCGTTCCAGAAACGGTTTACGTTATAAGTCACCTGATAGCGTTCGTCAGTGCCATAACCGGCTTCAACCGTGCCAAACCAGCCGTTTTTCATGCCTTTCTTGACGGTGAGGTTAATGACGGTCTCGTCTTCTCCGTCATCTACACCGGTCATGCGTGCGATGTCGCTCTTGCGGTCTACCACCTGAAGCTTGTCAATCATGTTTACAGGCAGGTTTTTTGAAGCGACTTTAGGGTCGTCGCTGAAAAATTCTTTACCGTCTACGAGGATTTTGGTGACTTCCTTCCCGTTTGCGGTTATTTTTCCATCGCTGTCAACTTCAACGCCAGGCAATCGCTTGAGCAGGTCTTCCACTACAGCATTAGGCTGAGTCTTGTAAGTGTCAGCGTTAAATTCCACAGTGTCTTCCATTACCTTGATAGGCGTTTTTACAGCGGTCACAGTGGCTTCTTTCAGCATATATGATGATTCGTGTAGAGTAATCGGGTCAAACTTAAGGCTTTTGCCTGAAATCTCGAAATTTTGGTAATGTTTCTGGTAACCCACATAGTCGCATTGCAGGATGTATTTTCCTGCCTTGATGCCGGAAAGAGTGAAGTTTCCATCAATGTCTGCTGCACCGCCTTTTACGTAGCTGCTGTCTCGTGCCGCGAGGACTCTGACGCCAGCCTCAGGGAGTGGCTCACCCTCTGTGTCGAGGATAGTGCCTGTGACATTGTAGGCGAAAACAGGCATCGCCAACAGTGCGAGCAGAATAGTAAATGTAAGTCTGATACTTTTAAGCATAATGTTTTGTTTTTATAGAGTAGGTCTCTTTATAATTGTTACGAAGTAAAGACCTTTGTCAATAGGCAAAGTAAAATGGTGAAAACATTAAAAAATGTTTATTTTTGTTTGTTTCTAATGCGTTTGATAGATTTGGTATGCTCTGCAAATTTATCGAGCTATCAGAAGTCGTGGATATGGCGCTTTTAGGCTTATGTCTTTGTCCTTAAATACGTTTTCAAGTGCATTTTCAGCCTCTGCATGAGTGTCGAAAGCGGCAGCCACAACGTAATATGTCTTGTCGCGGTCGTTAATGACTATGGCATGCGGATATTTTCCGTCGGCGAGTCTGTTACGCATTGCTTTGGCGTTGAAAACCTGCTTGAATTGTGCCACTACTACGCAATGCTTCTTGAACTCAGCCTTGTCTGCGCCGCATCCGTCGGTAAATGTGACGTATTCAGACCATTGCACTTTTACTTTTTCGCCTGAAATTTCAGGAATGTCGCTTTGTTCGTTTTTATCACCTTGTGTAGCGAGGTCGTAAGCCTTGCGGTAGTTTTCTTCAGTGGTTTTGCAGCCGGAGAGTGTGAGAATGATGGCTGCAAGGAAAAGTAATTTTCTCATATTATGTTGGTTTTAAGCCTTTACGTTTGCTAATTCTATTACTTCAAGGTCCGTAATGTTTCCCTTGTCCAGTATCAGTCTGACAAGGGTTCGCACCTTTTGCCAGCCGTGGTAACCGGCAGCTCCGGGGTTTACATGCAGAAGTCCGAGCCGTGGGTCTGCTTTTACTTTCAGGATGTGAGAATGTCCTGAAATAAAGAGTTTTATATTCTCTTCGGCGAGGATTTTTGCGAGCCCTGGAGAATATTTTCCGGGATAGCCTCCGATGTGAGTCATGAATACTTTTACACCCTCAATCTCGAAAATCTCCACTTCCTTACATCTGCGGCATACCTGACCATGGTCTATATTTCCATATACGGCTCTGACGGTGGGAACAATAGCTTCTAATTGTTCGATTATGCTGATGTCGCCAATGTCTCCCGCGTGCCATATTTCATCGCACTGTGCAAAATGCTTTGCATAGCGGTCGTCCCAGCAACTGTGGGTGTCGGAGAGAATGCCGATGCGCTTCATAGTTCAAGTTTCAGTCCGTCGTATGCGAGGAAAACGCCGTAGGGGAGGGTTTTTGAAACCTCAGCATGAGTGCCGAGGTGGTGGCTGATGTGGGTGAAATATGCTTGTCGAGGGGAAATTTGCGCCACGATGTCCAGTGCTTCGCTCAGCGAGAGATGTGAGTGATGATGTTCGATGCGGAGTGCGTTGAGAACAAGTGTGTCAATGCCTTTAAGGCTGTCAATGGTACGCTGAGGGATGGTTTTTGCGTCGGTGATATATGCGAGTGACTCGCCGAATTTGTAGCCTACAATAGGTAGGCTTGCGTGCATCACTGTGAGAGGCGTAATTGTCGTGTCAAAAAGTGAGAAAGTCTCGTATGGGCGAATTGTTCGGAGGTCAAAGTGCGGAACACCGGGATATGGATGCTCCACAAAGCAGTAGGGGAAATGCTTATGGAGGTTGATGTTTACGTCTTCTGTGCAGTAAAATGGAAAACCTTCCGGAGGACAGAATGGGCGGAGGTCGTCAACACCGCCAACGTGGTCGTAGTGGATATGCGTGACGAGAGCCGCATCAAGGCGGGCGAACTGGTCGTTTCGCCTCATTTGGACGTAAAAGTCAGGTCCACAGTCTATTATGATGTTTTTGCCATTAACTTCAATCAAAACAGAGGCACGCAATCGCTTGTCTTTGAGGTCTATAGAAGTGCAAGTCTTGCATCGGCAGCCTAATTGCGGCACGCCGGTGGAAGTGCCTGTCCCAAGGAATGTAAGTTTCATAGTCTGTATCTTTTAAGCAGTCCGTCCTCAAAAATCAGGTATGCACCATTTGTATAAGTCCACCTCTCGTATGTAGAGCTGTAGGAGCGTCCATAATCAACGTCTTTCGGTGCACCGAGCGACATACGGCACTCGTCGCGCGTCATGTCTATGCGCAGAAGTCCATTCTGAATTGCATACCAGTTTTCGGGTGTGATAGCCGGATATTTGAGTTTAGGGTCTGTAAATGAGAATATTGCGGCAAAAGTGCGTTTGTTTTCTGTCAAGCCTGCAGATACGGGCTGCATGGCAGTGCGCAGGCTGTCGCAAAATACGATTCCGATGGGAAATTCTTCAGAAGCGGGCTTTACGTCTGTGACTTTGATGGGCACAAACTTCCTGCCGGCAATGCGCTGTCCGTCGGTGTCAAACCATGCGGATGTTAGAATGTATAAGTCTTTGTCAAGTAGCACTTTGCGCGCATCGCTGATAAGTGTTAAATCCACTGTAAATGGCACCGTGACGCTTTGTCGTTGTGCCAGCTCGTCAAAAGTTCTCTCAATGCGATAATGCAGAGTATCTGTGTCATTGTCTTTCTTAAGGAATTGAAGTACAACGTTTTCTGTGGCAGCTATAGACGTCTGCTGTTTGTATCCGACATAGCGGATAGTGTCGCCCTTTATGGGGATGAGCTCTGCGGGAGTGCTGCTGAAAATAAGCTTTACACGATTGTCTGTTACAATATATTCTCTGCCGGTAGTCCATTGAGTGATAGGCTGTTGCACAAGGCGTGAAGCAAGCTCCATCTCCGGAGTGGTGACGGTCTCGGCTTTCTGCTTTTCTACTTCGTTACTGCTTATTTTGGGAGTGCTTTCAATGCCAGTGAAACAGGAAGTGGCAATCACAGTTAGCGCGGCGGATAATATGTAGCCGATACGGTTCATTTATTGCAGTTTGGGGTTATGCCCATGTTGTAGAAAATAAACGAGTATATGTCTGCGTATTCATCAATCACTTTGGCAACAGGCTTTCCGGCTCCGTGTCCGGCTTTGGTGTCAATGCGGATGATTTTCGGCTTATCACCTGTGTTTGCGGCTTGTAGTGCTGCTGCGTATTTGAATGAGTGAGCAGGCACTACTCGGTCGTCGTGGTCTGCGGTAGTAACCATGATAGCGGGATACGGTGTCCCGTCGTTCTTGATATTGTGGGCAGGTGAATATCCGATAAGGTATCGAGCCATTTCTTCGGAGTCTGCTACTGTGCCATAGTCCGGAGCCCAGTTCCAGCCGATTGTGAAAAGGTGATAGCGGAGCATATCCATCACACCAACGCGCGGAATAGCAACTGCAAAGAGGTCAGGGCGCATATTTGTGACTGCACCAACGAGCAGACCGCCATTACTTCCGCCCTCTATCGCGATTCTCTCCTTGCAGCTCCATCCCTCGGCTATGAGGTATTCAGCAGCGGCTATGAAGTCGTTAAACACGTTTAGCTTGTTCATTTTGGTGCCTTGCTGATGCCAGTCTTCACCATATTCAAATCCTCCGCGGAGGTTTGCCTGGGCATAAATGCCTCCATTTTCAAGCCATAGCACGCGATATGATGAAAATCCGGGATTTAGCGATATGGAGAAGCCTCCATAACCATAAAGATATACGGGGTTACTGCCGTCGCGCTTCAGCCCTTTTTTGTAAGTGAGCGACATCGGTACTTTTGTTCCGTCAGCTGAGGTGTAAAATACCTGTTCTGTGACGTAGTCATCCGGATTAAAGCCCTTTATTGTAGGGGTGAGGTAAAGTTTGCTTTCACCTGTCTTGGTGTCAAATTGAAAGGCTGAGGCTGGATAGTTGAAAGATGAAAAGCTGTAGAAAACCTCAGGAAATTTGCGCTGAGATACAAAATACGCGCTTCCCATGGTTGGAAGCTTTATCTCGCTGAGTCTATTGCCTTGATAATCATAAAGATATGCGTGTGTTGAAGCGTCTTCGCCATAAGTGAGTATAATTCTGTCCGGTGTATGGGAAATGCCTTCAAGCACCCCTTTCTGCTCCGGTATGAAGACTTCAGACTTTGTCATATCATCGAGGCTGCATACCATTATCCTCCCTCGCTGTGCACCATTTGTGGTGGAGTAGTAGAGTTTGTCGTCAATAACGTCTATGGGGCTAACTTCATAGTCTTGGCTATCCTCGATAGTGACCCAGTCAGCGCCCTCAATATCTAATCTTTTTACTTTCAGTGAGTTGCCTGAACCTTCCCCTGCACCATAAAGGAATAAAACTTTTTCGTTGTCATCGATACCTATTGAATTAAATCTGTATGGGTGTTCAGCGTCTTGATAATAGACTTTGTCCTCGCTCTGTGGAGTGCCGAGTTTGTGGTAATATACTCTGTGATTGAGGTTTATCTCGGAATATTCCTTGCCGGAAGTGTTGATGTCGTATGCGCTGTAGAAAAATCCGTCGCCATACCATGTTGCACCTGAAAATTTGGCGCGGACGATATGGTCAGTGAGTAGCTCGCGTGTATCGGTGTTCATCACATAGATTTCCTGCCAGTCTGAGCCGCTGCGGTTTATGGTATATGCAGTGTATTTACCGTCGTGCGACATGATGACGCTCCCCAGTGCTACAGTTCCGTCGTCTGAGAGAGTGTTTGGGTCAATGAAAACCTCGCTTTCGCCGTCAAGGGTGGCTTTGCGGTAAAGGACGGATTGGTTTTTAAGTCCGTCGTTGTGATAATAATAAAATCTTCCGTCGTCACATCGAAAAGGTATGCCGATTTTCTCATAGTCGGTAAGCTCCGTAAGGCGAGCCTTCACGCACTGGCGGAAAGGTATGGCGGAAAGGTAAGCTTGAGTAACGGCATTTTCATCCTCCACCCACTTAGCGGTTGTCTCGCAAGTGTCGTTTTCGAGTGTACGGTAAGGGTCAGAGACTTTTATCCCGAAATACTCATCAATTACATCAGCCTTAGGGGCTTGTGGATAGCTTAACTTTTGTGCATTGATGTTCATAGCGAAGGTGAGCGCTAATATGCAAGTTAAATGTTTACACATAATTATAAATGATTTAGGCTGCAAAGGTACGAAAATTTCTGTAAACGATGATTATAAATATTGTCAAAAAAATAAAAACAGTCCTTTGCAGAACTGTTCTTATAAGGCATTCTTGGATTTCACAATCAGTTATCAACGACAGCGGTGCAAATGCAAGTGTTGCTGCCGTTCCGCCTAACGTGTAATCCACAATATCAGACATTAGGAAGGTCTTTGTTTTGAATTTCTAATGTATGTTGTTTCTTGCTTTTTGCCGTCGAATTTTTATGTTGCAATGCAAAGTTACAAATGTTTTTTTGCGCCTCAAAAAATATATAAGTCAAAAGCAGTCAAAATTGAAATATAATGCGTAAATTTGTAGGTCAAAAATAGTCAATAATATGAATACTACTTATTTCAAGCGCATTTTAGGTTGTCTTCAAGAGGGTAAAGCTGGCTTCCTCAAGAGGGAAACTACATTTATAGGAAAACAGAGATTACTTACATTAGTATGTTATTCATTTCTGCAAATTATAGGTACGTTGGTCAATTTTGCTGCGATTTCCGGTCCACTTGACGACATGTTGAGGGTGATAAATATTACCTATCTATTGCTGTGCATATTATTTTCCGTATCATATTTTTTTAAGAAGATAAAAATTGACATAGCTGTAGTTATGCTGAACTATGTGACGTTTCTTGTCATATCGGGCGAGATGATTTACACGTCATACATCGATAATGAATACAATCATATGATAGTACTTGGCGATATGGTACTGCTATATGTCAATGCACTTTTTTCCTGCGTCGCATATTTTAGGATTAGCTCCTTTATATTGTCAATTGCATCGCTAGGCGTATATATCTTCTGTTCCATTAATGCGCGGAGTGAATCTTTGCAGTCGTTTATATTGGCTTTTGCCACATGCTCATTTTTCATTGGTCTGCTGAGTTATTGGCTTGGTAAATCAGTGGCAAATCTGAGTAAGGAAAATACGGAGCTTAAGGCAGACGAGCGGGAACTGTTTTATATGCTGCGTCTGAAGAAAGACCAGGTGAAAGCATACCTTGAGCTGGCAAGCAAAGACCATGACTACGATAGCACTCGACATTTTCTTGAGCTTTTCGATGAGTGGGGGCAGCGTAATTTGATAAGTAATGTAAAAAAGTATATAGAGCAAAAGTCTTCAGAGCTTGTCCGCCTTCAGGCACTTTTCCCTTATTTGACAAATTCCGAACTCGAAATCTGCCGTCTAATAGTACAAGGCAAAAAACTGGGTGATATTGCCAGAGTCCTTAATAAATCAACGTCAAACATTAACACGCAGCGCAGCAATATCCGCCGCAAGTTGGAGCTTACAGCGGAAGATAATCTGTATGATTTCATTGTCCGCAAGATTAAGGAAGAAGAAAAGAAGGTCTGATTTTAAGACTTTCTTCTGAGTTTGTCTCCATATTGCTACAATTTTATTCTGTATGTGTTTTATTGTATAGTGGAATAAAAATCAATTTGTTACATGTGGGTGACAATATATGGATTATTTCAGGGGAACTGAGAACATTCTTAAATATTTTTCTAAATTTGTAGTCACAAAACCAAATATTTTATGCAATTATGAAGTTAAATCACATTATCAACAATCCTGCAAAAGCATTTGCGTGCCTTGCAGTGGCTATGATGCCTGTGCTTTCGGCATGCGATAGCGATTTTGATTTGTCTGATGTCAATACCGACATTACGGTCGGAGGGGATATCAAGGTGCCAATCGGCGAAACTGAGGAGTTGACCCTTTCCCGAATCATTGACCTTACTGACCAGCTTTATGTTGACGCAAATGGTGCATACGCGCTTACGTCAAGCGGAAGCATTGACATTAACGTGGAAGAAGTGAAAAAAATTAACGTCAAAGACCTCTCTACAGAGCCAAATATTATAGACCTGAAAGTATGGCTTGAGGGGTCAGATATCGTCCCGGAATATCCTATTGAGTCTGACGTGGAAACTGTCATGCACATGGATGCAGACCAGGAAATCCCGGAGGAAGTGGAGCGCATAGACCGCCTCGATATTCAGCCTACAGATGCTTACATTATCGTTAAGCTCCTTGCTGATAATATGGACGTAATTTCAAAAATCAATGACGCCTGCCTGAAGGATTTCCGTGTGGAGTTCCCGCCGGAGGTCATTTTCGGAGAAGGAATTGATGGCATGGATTACCCAAACAACGTTTTTTACACCACTCAGCCATATTATTTTGACGAAAATGGTGAAATCCATGTGCCATTCCCGGTAATCGGACTTACAAACCTGCCGGAAATTGTAAATCACAGCATGAGCATCGTGGAAGACCTTGACTGCACCGGGCATATCTCAGCCGTTGCCAAGGACGTATGTGGCGATGATTTCGCCGGCTTCAAAATGACAGTGGAATTTGAGGTTCCGGTGTTTGAAGTGGAGGAAATGCGAGGCATCGTAAACTCTGAAATAGACATCAAGTCTGAAATAGTGGAATTGGGCGACCTGCCAGACATCGTGACAGACCCTGAGACAAACATCAACGTGAACACAATCTCCCTCACAATGTCTATTGACAACCCTATCGGCGTGCCCTTTAAGTCAGACCTCCTGCTGACGGCACTCGACGGCAACCGTCAGCCGATTAACCAGCAGGTAACTGTGAGAGTGCCGGTAGCAAAAGCTGACGGATACAATCAGACCAAACGCACACACCTGTTCATCACAAATTCTGAAACTCTGCAAGCTCCGGCTGGATACACGAAGATTTTTGCACCGGACCTAAACAAGCTCATTGGGCAAGTGCCTGAATTTGTGCAGATAGACCCGGCTGTGGAAATCGACAAGAGCGAACAGCACCTACTCGTCCTCGGCAAGTCATACAAGGCTGTGGGAGAATATGACATGCAGATGCCGTTTGACTTCGGCGAAGGGAGCCACATCGTCTATCGCGAGTCTATTGACGACCTGAACAGCGACATAGAGGATTTCTCAGACAAGGTGACTTCAATGGAGGTTTTCGCTACGGTCACAAGCACTCTGCCGTTTGAAGTGAAGATTTCCCTCACTCCGATTGACCTGAACGGGCGAGACATGAGTGACCGTATAGACTATACACCATACGTTGTGGTTGCTCCGGGCAACGATTCCGCTCCTACGCAAGACGTAGAAATGAAATTCAGTGAAAAAGTCAAGGGCGCATTTGCAGACCTCGACAAGATTGAAATCACAGTTGACGGGAACACTAAGGCTGCCGTGTCTGTACTCAAGCCTACACAATACGTCAAAGTGCAGATGACCGCACATATCCCTGACGGTATCACAATCACTGAAGATGAAGACTAATCATTCACTCAATAAATTTCTACAACTATGAAAGTAAATAAAATCATCATATCAGCAGTCGTCGCTCTATCGTCTGCAACTGCATTTGCACAGGCTCCTCACTCCGGCTATTTCATGGACAGCATGCCTAACCGCCACCAGCTAAACCCGGCGTTTGCAAATGGATACAACTATGTCAATATGCCTATTATCCCAGGTTTCAGCGGACTTGCTGTGGGTATGAACGGCAATATCGGACTCGACAAATTCCTCTTTAAGCGTAACGGCGAGCTTGTCACAGGTCTTAACAACCAGGTGAGTGCCGAAGAGTTTCTCGGAGGGCTTAATGACAACAACTATATGGAGGCAAACGTGACATACGACATTTTCTCCATGGGCTTCAAAAAGTGGGGCGGATACAACACAATCGGACTCTCTGTAAAGTCAAACACCGGCATCGGACTGCCTTACGACCTGTTTGACTTCGCAAAGCGTGGACAGGTTGGTGGCGAATATACCGCATACGACATCAGCGACGTGAAGGTGCGCACTAACAACTATGCCGAACTCGCATTCGGACATTCTCACGCGCTTAGCAGCAAGGTGTCTATCGGTGCTAAGCTAAAATATATCGCCGGTATTGCTCATGCCGACATGAAAATTAATCAAATGGATGTGACAATGGGCGCTGACAAGTGGACAATCCGCGAAGCCGGCGAAATGTTTTACTCAGAGGCTATCGACATCATCTATAAGGAAAATGGAGAAATAGACGATATGGACTTTGGTAAGATAAACCTTGCCGGAAACGGCTTCGGCATTGACCTCGGCGTCACCTACAGTCCTATCAGAGACCTCACTCTTTCAGCGTCTGTCTTAGACCTGGGCTTCATCTCATGGAAAGGCACAAATGCAGTACTTTCCGACAAGGCTTTCGACTTTGACGGTTTCCATCATCTCGTTGCCGAAGACGACGAGACCGGTGAATCTGCTCTTGACCGTGAAGGTGACCAGTTGGAAGACGACTTACGAGAACTTGTCCGTTTCAGCCGCGAATCTTCTACAAGCAAGTCACAGTCGCTCGCCACTACTCTCAATTTTGGCGTGGAATACTCAATCCTTGCGCAAAAGATTTCTTTCGGAGTGCTTTCATCAAACCGTTTCGGCGGCATACAGTCTTGGAACGAGGTTATGCTCAGCGCAAATTTCCGTCCTGCACGGTGGTTTAACGCCACTTTCAACGGTTCTTTCTCAAACCTCGGCAACTCCCTTGGCGCGCTGATGAATTTCAGCTCAAAAGGCTTCAATTTCTACATCGGCTCAGACTATATTCCAACGAAATATGCAAAGCAGGGTGTCCCTGTCTCATCTGCTAAGATTAACGTAGTGATGGGCATGGCATTCAAATTTGGCTACGGCGAAAAGAAAAAGGCTGAAAAAGGTGAAAAGAAAAAGGCTGAAAAATTAGAAAAGCTTTAATCGCTTTACCCATAATGTTAAGCTCCCCGCATGACCGATGCAGGGAGCTTTTTTATTATTTCACAATTATTGCTGTCCGCTAAAACTTTTATGAGCAATCAAAATTTGGGCTGATACTTCTCACGAGATATCAGTCTTTTTGGTTATCTTTGAATTTGGGAAAAATAAACATAACCAGGGGCAAAGAAATCAATTTTACCATATGTAAATAAACAGATAATGCCGATGGTGAGAAAAAATCAGGCACTTTCTTAAAATGGGTAAAAAATTTGCTAAGGAGTAGAATGTTAATTAACGTATTTTCCGCTTAATACAAAGCTCATGATACAAATCAAGGTTATAATAATGGCCATTTTGAGTGGTTTTGAGTCGTTTTGTGTTTAAGAACATATTTTTTGGCGTAGATAGTTGTGTCGTAAATTAGTAAATTTCCTCTAAGAAAGACAAGAGCGAGACTGTCTTTGTGAGTGAAAAA
>JBJECS010000165.1:0-13097 GCA_051871335.1 Muribaculaceae bacterium
ACAAGCTTTCCCTTCTCGATGCGCTCGGAATGGCTGGTGACCTCACTATACAGGGTATGCGCACAAACGTGCTCGTAATCCGTGAAGTTGACGGCAATCCTACTGCTTTCCGCGTAGACCTTACTGATGCTGAAAGCCTCACAAAATCTCCGGTATACTACCTTCAGCAAAATGATTACGTTTACGTAGAACCAAATGATATGAAAAAGCGTTCTGCTATAGTCAACGGCAACACTGTCCTCTCTGCATCTTTCTGGGTGTCTGTCGCTTCACTTATGACGTCTATCGCAGTATTGATTTTCAAATAAGCTCAAAATCTTGATAATATACTAAAACAATGGAAGAACAGGTTTCTAATCAGAATATTGAACAGCAACAGGAAGAATATATCACCATCAAGGAACTACTCGCCGTATGCTTCAAAAACTGGTATTGGTTTGCCATCTCGGTTTTCCTATGCCTCATTTTTGCCGCATACATCATTCTTTCCACTCCTAAGACATACGAGCGTACTGCCCAAATCCTTGTAAAAGACGACATGAAGGGCAATCAGATTGGCAACGACATCACAATGGCATTTTCCGACATGGGTATCGTCACCGCCAGCTCTGATATTTACAACGAAGTCTTTGTTATCAAGTCTCCTATCATCATGGAGAAAGTTGTTGAGAAATATCACCTAAACGTAAACTATTCTCGCAAAGGCATTTTCAAAAATTCCACTCTTTACGGAAAATCTCTCCCTCTCGAAGTGGAATTTCTTGACATTCTGGAAGGTCAGTCTGCTTATTTCTACGCTGAAAAAGAAGAAGGTGCGGCAACTGTCACCCTTAAGGACTTTGTGAAATACTTTGGTAGCGACGATGTGGAATACGATGACGTTATAGAGCACGACATCAACAAGATTGACACTATCTCAACTCCCGTAGGGCGCATCATTATACGTCCTAACGCCAAATTTGCAGGCGATATGGCAGAAGAACTAAAAATGAACGTCAGCACTTCATCTATTCCTGCAACCGCTGACGCTATCCTCGACGGTCTTACTTCTGAAATGATTGAGGAACATGCCTCTATCATCGGACTTAAATATACCGACACTTCCATTGAGCGTGCTGAAGACATCATCAACGGACTTATCGAAGAATACAACAACAGCTGGGTTGAAGCCAGAAACATGGTTGCTAAAGCCACTTCCAAGTTTATCGCTGAACGACTCGTCGTTATTGAGCAGGAGCTCGGTAATGTTGATACAGACATTTCTTCTTTCAAGTCTCAAAACCTTATCACTGACGTTGATGCCGTTTCTTCTATTTACCTCAATCGCGCTGCTAAGGCTGATGATGAAATCCTACAGCTAAACAATCAGCTGCAAATGGCCATATATGTCCGCGACTATATGGCAAACCCTGCTCATAAATACGACGTCCTCCCTGCAAACACCGGCATCGGTAACGGTGGCATCGAAAATCAGATTGCTGATTACAACAAGAGCCTCCTCGAGCGTCAGACTCTCATCTCTATGTCATCTGAAAACAATCCTCTCGTTAAGGACTACGACATCAAGATTGAAGGCGGACACAAGACCATTCTCGACGCTGTAAAAAACCAGATTGTTTCTCTCCAGCAGTCTATAGCGAACTATCAGAAAGACCGCAATCGCGCCGACAGCAAGATTGCCGCTAACCCTACTCAGTCTAAATACCTACTCTCTGTAGAACGTCAGCAGAAAGTAAAGGAATCACTTTACCTTTACCTCCTCCAGAAACGCGAGGAAAATGAGCTGGGACAGACTTTCGCTCCTTACAACACCAGAATTATCAGCTATGCCCGTGGCACATCGCTCCCAGTTGCGCCTAAAAAGATGAACATTCTCATCGTGGCTATTCTTCTCGGTGCAGTAATACCTTTCGCTGTAATCTTCGTGCGTGAAACTACAAATACTACTGTCCGCGACAAGAAAGACATCGAAAACCTCACTGTCCCATATTGCGGACAGATACCGCAAATCGGGCTTTCTTCAAATGTTATCGGACGAATACTCGATGTCTTCCGCAAAAAGAAAGACTTTGGCATTGTCATCAAGGAAAGCTATACCGACGGCATTGGCGAAGCATTCCGCGTAGTTCGCAGCAATGTCTCTCGCCTTGCCTCATCTTACGACCTCGGCAAAAAAGGCGTTATTATGGTTACATCTATCCACTCCGGCTCCGGTAAGACTTTCACCGCTGCTAACCTTGCTGCTGCTTATGCCATTAAAGGCAATAAGGTGGCTATCCTGGACCTTGACCTCAGACGCCACACTATGTCTTCTAAACTTAACCAGGCTTCCGCAAAGGGTTTGAGCAACATCCTCACCGGTAAGGCAGACGTTGCGGAATGTACTGTCGCTAACATCGACGGCATTTCTAACCTATACCTCATCCCTTCCGGTCCTACTCCTCCTAACCCAACAGAAATCATAGATACTCCTCGACTCAAGGAAATCATCGACGAGCTCCGCGCAGAATACGATATGGTATTCATCGACTGTCCGCCGGTAGAAATCGTAGCAGACGCTTCTATCGCCGCTCCATACGTTGATATGACTCTCTTCATCATTCGTGTTGGACTCCTCGACCGTTCTCTCCTCCCTGACGTCCAGAAATATTATAACGACAACAAGTTTAACCATATGGCAATTATCCTCAACGGCGCTCACTCAAGCCGTGGACACGGATATGGTTACGGATATGGTTACGGATACGGCTATGGTTATGGTTATGGCTATGGTCAAGACAAAAAGCATAAAAAATAATGAAAACGGCTCTTATCACAGGTGTCACAGGGCAAGACGGCTCTTATCTCTCTGAGTTTCTCCTGGAAAAAGGTTACGACGTTCATGGCGTAATCCGTCGCTCATCTGTTGATTTCAGAGAACGTATCGCACATATCGAGGGACACAAGAATTTCCACCTGCACTACATCGACATGACCGACTCGATGAGCATAGTGCAGGCACTGAGCAAAATCCGTCCTGACGAAATCTACAATCTGGCTGCACAGAGCCATGTTCAGGTTTCGTTCGATGCTCCTGAATACACGGCAAACGTAGACGCCATCGGCGTGCTGCGCATCCTTGAGGGCGTACGTCAGGTTGGGCTTGAAAAGACCTGCCGCATATATCAGGCATCTACATCCGAGCTCTACGGAAAGGTGGAAGAAGTGCCACAAAACGAAAACACCCCATTCCACCCATACTCCCCTTATGCCGTGGCAAAGCTCTACGCTCACTGGATTGTAAAGGAATACCGTGAGGCTTATGGAATGTATTGTTGCTCCGGCATCCTCTTTAACCATGAGTCTGAACGACGCGGCGAAACATTCGTTACCCGTAAAATCACCCTCGCCGCCGCGCGAATCGCACAGGGGAAGCAAGAAAAATTGTATCTTGGTAATCTTTCTTCTCTCCGCGACTGGGGATACGCCAAAGACTATGTGGAATGTATGTGGCTCATCCTGCAAAACGAAAAGCCTGAAGACTTCGTAATCGCCACCGGCGTACAGCATTCTGTGCGCGAGTTTGCCACTCTCGCCTTCAAATACGTGGGAATAGACCTCCGATGGGAAGGCGAAGGTGCTGACGAAAAAGGAATCGATACCGCCACCGGTAAAATCATCGTTGAAGTATCGCCGGACTTTTACCGTCCTACAGATGTCGTTAATCTTTGGGGTGACCCCACAAAAGCACGGGCAAAACTCGGATGGAACCCAAGCAAAACCCCTTTTGAACAGCTCGTTAAAATTATGGTTGACTCCGATATGGCAAAGGTCGCCGTTGAGCGTGCCGGTGAGTCTGTCAGAGTAAACCTCGCTGAATATCTCGAGAAAGGAATTGTAAAATAATGGAAAAATCAGCTAAGATTTATGTAGCGGGGCACCGGGGTATGGTTGGCTCCGCTATTTTACGCAGACTCCGGAAAGAAGGCTACAACAACATCATCACCCGCACTCACAGTGAGCTTGACCTTACTCGTCAAGACGATGTAGAACATTTTTTCGCCCGGGAAAAGCCCGAATACGTTTTCCTCGCCTCTGCAAAAGTTGGCGGAATTGCCGCTAACAACGACGCTCCGGCAGACTTCATGTACATGAACATGACACTGGAAATGAACGTAATCCACGCCGCTTGGCAAAATGGCTGCAAAAAACTCCTTTTCCTCGGTTCTTCATGCATTTATCCTCGCCTCGCACCTCAGCCCATGACTGAATCCTGCCTCCTTACATCCTCACTGGAGCAGACTAACGAGGCATACGCTCTCGCCAAAATTTCAGGACTGAAATACTGCGAATATCTAAACCGACAATACGGCACCGACTACATCTCCGTAATGCCAACAAACCTTTACGGTCCTAACGACAATTACGCCCCTCACCGCTCGCACGTTCTCCCCGCACTCATCGCTCGATTCCACAAGGCGAAAACAGAAGGAGTTAAGAGCGTAACCTGCTGGGGCGACGGCAGTCCACTTCGCGAGTTCCTTTACGTAGACGACCTCGCAGACCTTTGCCTTTTCCTCATGAACAACTATTCCGGCAACGAGACTGTCAATGCCGGAAGCGGAAAGGAAATCACAATCAAAGAGCTCTCTGAAATGGTAGCTCGCATCGTAGGCTACACCGGAGAAATCCTTTGGGACACCACCAAGCCAAATGGCACGCCACGAAAGCTGCTCGACGTTTCAAAAGCCGCAAAAATGGGTTGGACTTACTCCACCGAGCTCGAAGATGGCATCGCCCTCGCATATCAAGACTACCTCTCTAAAAACGCATAATTATTCACAAGCACATAAATTAACATCTTATAACATTTACCCCATTTTTTGTGCGTAAATCAGCGGAAACTCAATTTTTTTGCCCCTTCCCGCTGATTTACGCACAAAAATTACTATCTTTGCAAAAAATATTAAAAGCAAAATATCATGCTAATAGGCAGAGAAAAAGAAAAGGGAATCCTGCTGAATGCTCTTTCTGAAGAGTATTCACAATTCATCGCTGTATATGGAAGACGACGTGTAGGTAAAACATTCCTTATACGAGAATCATTTGACAACTGTTTTGATTTTCAATATACCGGCGCGGCAAACTTGACTACTCGAAAGCAACTGGCTCGTTTCCGCAGAGCTCTTAAAGAGCATGGACAGACCGACACCCCGGAACTCACAAACTGGGGAGACGCTTTCAGTGAATTTAAGAGATATATAAAAAGCCTTCCGGAAAAAATAGACTCAAATGGCAAACCAATAAAAAAGGTAATCTTTCTTGACGAGCTGCCTTGGATGGATGCTCCTCGCTCAGGATTTCTTTCCGAGCTTGAGTCATTCTGGAATGGATGGGCTTCAGGAAGAAAAGACATTGTTATGGTGGTATGTGGAAGCAGCACTTCTTGGATGGTGAAAAAAATCATAAAAAACAAGGGTGGATTACACAATAGACTCAACCACCGCATTGCACTTAAGCCTTTTTCGTTAGGATTATGCGAAAAACTGGCACAAGCAAGAGGACTTATACTGAACCGGAAACAATTACTTGAAGCATACATGATATTTGGCGGAATCCCATACTACTGGAGCCTATTACAAAAAGGCAACAGTATCACTGGAGAAATTGACCGACTTATATTTTCACCAGAAGGTGAACTTCACGATGAATTTGAGATGTTATACGCTTCTCTATTCAAAAAGCCGGAACCTTATATACGAGTGATTGAATTACTTGCTAAAAAGAAAACCGGAATGACCAGGCAAGAGTTGTTAAACGCCGGACGTTTTGAAGAAAACGGTTCTTTTTCCGACATTCTCAACGACCTTGAATGGTGCGGCTTTATCCGCAGTTATAGAATATTGCGTAATCGCTCTGACATTTTCCAATTAATTGACCACTACACCCTATTTTACTATGAATACATCCATGGAGTTCACTTAGGCGACAACTATTGGAAAACTATGCTGGCGACTCCAAAGTATAACACTTGGTGCGGGCTCGCTTTTGAGCGCACTTGCTTGTGGCACGTCGAGCAGATTAAGAAAAAGCTCGGAATTGGGGGGATACTCACAAATGAATATGCTTGGCGATGCAAGCCTGACGAAGCTACAGGACGGCGAGGCGTACAAATTGACCTTTTAATTGACCGTAGCGACGACATTACTGACTTGTGCGAAATAAAATTCTCTAAAGAGCCGTTTGTTATTTCTTCTGAATATGCCGATGAGCTCGCTCGCAAAAGAGCCGTTTTCGAGGCTGTCACCGGCACTAAAAACGCAGTTCATACAATAATGATTACCACTTTCGGACTCGTCCACAACGAACATTGGGGCGACATACAGGCTGAAATAAATCTTGACGATTTATTTCAAGTGTAGAAAGGGTAATGTCAATCGGAATCACTTCTTCCACCTCTTAAGCCTCGGGAAATACTGCATCATCAGCTCTCGAGCCTCCTCCGGCGTGTAATTGGTGCCTGACGCTGCATTCATCTGCTCCACAAACCTTACACAAAAATCCACCATTTCCTCCATCGTGAAATCTTGCGTGAATTTGCCATCCTTATAGCAATAAATGCAATACTCTTCATTGGCACTGCCATCGACATTGGTGCCTAATACACCTTCACTTAGCGGCATCCCGCAACTCTGACAAAACTTTTCCATAGAGCCTGTTTTATAATGAAACACCCTCTTACTATTCTTCATTACCATTATCCAGCTCATGCTCAAGGTTTTCCTTCAGCTCGCGTATTTGACGCTCTATTTTGCGGTCTGTGATAATGCCTGCAATAAGACCAACAATACCACCTACACATCCGCCATAAAACATCGCCATTTCCACAGTATAAAACCGCCACAGCAGAGCGATAATCACAGGAATCATCATACAATAGCTCACAATCTTATAGCGAGACCGCAATATATGAATATTGGTGACGGATATCAGCATCTCCTTCACTGTCATATCATTATAATTCAGAGCCTTAAACCTCTTATAGACTATATAGTTCAATACGCCCAAAATAGCAAAATAGAAAATCAGCACCGTCGCCATAATTGGCATTATAGCCTCATTCCATATAAGGCCCACACTTACCACCGTCATCAGCAGACATAGCAGCCACAGAGTCCGGTACTTGTTTTTCAATTCATCTCTTAGGCTCGTATTCCTGTTTTGGCATATACGGCAGAGGTCGTCATTCAGCTTCTCGATGCGTTTAAGCTCCGAGTCTATGCTTTGCCATGATTGTTTCAGTTCATCTAAGTTCATAGTCTTTCTTTCATTTTTAAGAGATTAAGAATTAGCGGATTTAGCCAGGCTTTCCTTTATCCTGCGCAGTCGAGAAGCCACATTGTTGCGGCTCAAGCCCGTGATTTCCGCAATTTCATCATAAGGCTTCTCATCAAGCCATAGCAAGATGATTGCTCGGTCCAGCTTACGGAGTTTAGAGATTAGTCGATACATTTCGCGCAGATTAGACAGATGTTCACTATTGTCATCCTCCGGCTCCATGAAAAGATTGTCTATAGATTCTGCATCACTGTATTTCCCATTTTTGCGAAAATAGGAAATGCACGTATTGAGGCATGTGCGGTAAATCCATGTTGATATTTTGCTGTCACCGCGGAAATTCTTCAGCCCCTGCCAGATATTTATCAGAGACTCCTGATATAAATCCTTAAAATGGTCAGAATCATTGGCATACATATAGCATACTCGCTTTATCACCGAGCCATTCTGCTCGATGATAGAGTCAAATTGCCTTTCAAGTTCTGTCTTTGTCGCCATTTATCGTCTTTCCATTTTCGTTACGTTAAGTTTGACGCAAATTTAGCGAATTAGTTGCATAAACAGAAAAATTTTTTTAATTTTGCGCAGATAAATATCATTCATTTACAACATGGACAAAAGGACAATGAACAAGGTGCTGGAAGTTTTATCCGCATTTGAAAAAGAAGACTGGCACACCGCCATTAACATTTCCGGCGAAATTCTCGCTGAAGCTGACACAGAATACAACACCCTGAGAAGCAACAAGCAAAACACCGACCTCGAAATAGAATTTTTCAGCCTTGCCGCTTCATACCACTGCATGGCGCTCCTTTTCGGCGGCGAAATGAGAATGGCACTTAACACTGGGCTAATCAGCATGTATCAGATTGTACAGAACGGATACATCAACAGCGACATCGAACAGTCTTTGATGACTGTCTGCGCCACATCACTCGCTTCACACATGGAATTTTGCTTCGCTTTAGAGCAATTTGAACCCGACGACGAAGTAAAAGCACACTGCATGACCATTGGCGGGTACCTTGCCTCATATTGCTATCACTTATACAATAAAGTCAACAAGCAAGACCCCGAATATGAACAATTAGGGCTGGTTTACACTATCCTGAAAGACGCAAAGAATCTTTTCAAAATCGACACCCCAACAATCAATGTCTGCGGACACCAAATAGACCCCGCAGACGCCACCGAAATCATGGCAGACCTCCTCGGCAGAGCACAAGCCCTCGGCTTTTTTGACGAAAACAACGGCTTTGACGAAGATTGACAAAAAATACATTTTATAACAAAAAATCAGCCCAATTAAGATTTTTTTGTATTAAAATTTTCCTATCTGAAAGGTTTTTTGTAACTTTGCAGTCTGAAATGCCACACTCCGCCACACCGGCGGGTGGTAATTCGTTTGTTTGTAGTAAATTAAACAATTATTAATCAATAAAAAACTAAAAATTATGTCACAAGAAGTTGCTTCAAAAGTAAAAGAGATTATCGTTGACTTACTCGGCGTAGAAGAAGCTAAAGTAACAGAAAGCGCATCTTTCACAACTGACCTCGGCGCAGACAGCCTCGAAACTGTTGACCTCATCATGAAACTTGAACAGGAATTTGACATCGAAATCCCTGAAGAACAAGCTAACAACATCTCTACCGTTGGCGACGCTATCAAGTTTGTTGAAGACGCTGTAGCTAACAAATAATAAAAAACAACATTTATTTTTCCAACCATACAATTTTAATGGAATTAAAAAGAGTTGTAGTAACAGGACTTGGCGCTATCACACCTATCGGTAACGACGTGCAGACCACTTGGCAAAATGCACTCAACGGCGTGAGTGGCGCAGGACCTATTACACATTTCGACGCTTCCCAGTTCAAGACCCAATTTGCGTGCGAAGTAAAAAACTTCAACCCTGAAGAATACATCGACCGCAAAAAGTGTCGTGCTCTTGACCTCTATGCGCAATACGCCATGGCGGCTGCCATTCAGGCAATTAACGACTCTGACATCGAAAACTGCGAAAACGTCAACAAGGACCGTATCGGCGTTATCATCGCTGCTGGTATCGGCGGACTTCACACCTTTGAGGAAGAAGCCGGTAACTACGCTAAAAATGCCGAAAAAGGTCCTAAATACAGTCCTTTCTTCATTCCAAAAATGATTGCCGACATCGCATCAGGTCACGTATCTATGCAATACGGCTATCATGGCCCTAACTATGGTGTAGTTTCCGCATGTGCATCTTCAAACAATGCCATCATCGACGCATTCAACCTTATCCGTCTCGGAAAGGCTGACGCTATCGTCACCGGCGGCGCTGAAGCTGCAGTTTACCCTGCAGGTGTTGGCGGTTTTAACGCTATGCACGCCCTTTCCACTCGCAACGACAGCCCTGAAACCGCTTCACGCCCTTTCAGCAAGTCTCGCGACGGATTCGTTATCGGCGAAGGCTCCGTTGTCCTCGTTCTCGAAGAACTTGAACACGCTCTCGCACGCGGCGCTAAAATCTATGCAGAAGTTGCAGGCGGCGGCCTCTCTGCAGACGCCTACCACATGACTGCTACTCACCCTGATGGACTCGGTGCTATCCTCGCTATGAAGAACGCACTCGAAGATGCAGAAATGACTACTTCAGACATCGACTACATCAACACCCACGGTACTTCTACCCCTGTAGGAGACATTTCTGAGGTCAAGGCTATCGTGTCTGTTTTCGGAGATGACGCTTACAAGCTAAACATCAGCTCTACTAAGTCTATGACCGGACACCTCCTCGGTGCTACTGGCGCCCTCGAAGCCCTCTTCAGCGTTAAAGCTGTGCAGGAAGACATAATCCCTCCTACTATCAACCACGACCCTGAAGACCAGGACGAAAACATCGACTACAACCTCAACTTCACTTTCGACAAAGCACAAAAGCGCACCGTTCGCGCCGCTCTGTCTAACTCTTTCGGTTTTGGTGGTCACAACGCTACTGTTATCGTAAAAAAATACGCTAAATAATCAGCGTTTACGAAGATACTCTGAGGCAGACAGCGAATTTTTCCGAAAATTCGCTGTCTGTTTTTTAAAGCAATAATTCACCTATTTCGCGGCTCGGAGAGTCACGTTTATGGCATCTATATGCTAAAAAACATATTTACAAGATATTCGGTATATGGCGAAAATTTCGTAACTTTGCAATTCAAAGCATTAAACACTGAGAATGACCAAAAAATATGAAGAAAAAATAACGGCAATATTGCCGGTGACTTTTTAAGGAAAACTCCATTGTAGTTGCACAAGGTTTGGTCGCCTTCAGATGCTACATTGGAGTTTTTTGTATAACTATTACGCCTTATATATGAGCAAGCCCTTTGAAAAATACTCGATTGAAATAGAACCACTCTATCAACGAGCGTCTTGCATTATTGAAAATGCAAGAGCAACTGCATACAAGCAAATTAATGAGGCTTTGGTGCGGAGAAACTGGTTAATCGGGCAACTCATTGTTGAGGAAGAGCGAAAAGGCAATGAAAGGGCAGATTATGGTGTCGCCCTTATCAAAATGCTATCAAAGAGGCTAACAGAGGAATACGGAAAGGGATTTACAAAAACTAATCTTTATAGTTTTGCAAAATTCTACGAGTTCTTCCCTGAGATTTTCCACTCAGTGAGTGGAAAATCTGGGCAGCTACTTTCTTGGACCCATTATCGCATTGTTGTTCAAGAGCTTAATGCTGATGCCCGTGAATGGTATGTGCATGAAGCATTAACTCAGAATTGGAGTGTACGCACATTGCAGCGCAATGTGAGTTCGCAATATTATTATCGACTTCTTAGCTCTCAGAAGAAAGATCTGGTAGAGCGAGAAATGCTTCAAATTACAGCACCGCTACAGACAAATGATCCTAATGATTTTATAAAAAATCCGGTTGTCGGAGAGTTTCTTGGTTTTACACCTGATGCATCATTTATGGAGTCGGAACTTGAGCAATCCATAATTGACAATCTCGAGAAATTTCTACTCGAGATGGGAAAAGGCTTTGCATTTGTGGCACGTCAGCAACATATTCACACCGAGAAACAGGATTATTATATCGACTTGGTATTTTATAACTATATTCTGAAATGTTTCGTGCTGATTGACCTGAAAACATCAAAAATTACACATCAAGACGTGGGACAAATGGATATGTATGTTCGTATGTACGATGAAAGGCAGAGGTCGGAAGGCGATAATCCCACTATCGGGCTCCTTTTGTGCGAAGACACTGATGAGGATATTGCACGATATTCCATTCTGCATGACAATGCGCACCTGTTTGCCTCAAAATATATGACCTACATGCCTACACGTGAGCAGCTGAAAGCAGAAATAGAACGGCAAAAGACTGTGTTTTTGCTAAAACATGGTGAGAGAATGGAGGACGAATAAAATGGACAGATGGACACGAGAAGAAACCATTATTGCGTTTAATCTCTACTGCAAGATACCAGTTAATCGTAGCAGTAAGACACATCCACTGGTGGTGAAGTATGCTCGCATCATCGGTCGCTCGCCCAGCGCGCTTAATATGAAAATCTGCAATATCGGTCGACTTGATGAGGGTGTTGCAAAACCTCAAAAAGTCAAAACCATGATTCTATAACTCACTGATTATCAGAAGGTATCATTTTATTATTTTTGCCTAAAGCATAGTTTTGCAACACCATTAAAGACCAGGTAAAGAGCATAGCGACGACTCCTGGTCATACTCAATTCACCTATTTCGCGGCTCGGAGAGTCACGTTTATGGTCTCGTTTTATGGTATCTATATGCTAAAAAACATGCAGCCGGACAAGCTGCTATTGCAACTTATTGGAATATTGGACAGCGCATCGTTGAAGAAGAACAACAGGGTGAAACACGAGCGAAATATGGCTCAAAATTAATATCCGAACTTGCCCAACGGCTTTCTGCAGTTTATGGTAACAATTACAATAAGCGAAACCTTCAGCACTACCGCAAATTCTATCTTTTATTCCCCGATTTTGAGAAAGTGTACGAGTTCGTACACAATTTGACGTGGACACACATCCGTCGTCTTCTTTCCGTCACAAACGATGTGGCAAGAGAGTGGTATCTTGCAAATGCATCGAAGGATATGTGGAGTACAACCACCCTTGACCATAATACCGGAAACAGTTATGGCTAATAAAGACTTATTACTGTCCGCTAAACCATAATAATGTTAGTACAACTTCTTGAAAAGCGACTCTATGACCCAACGCAGGCAGTATATCTCCACAATTCCCTCCAAAAGCATGTAACAGTCATCTTTTTTTATCTACCTTCAAAAAAGTTTAGCGGACAGTAATAATTCTTAGCCTTGACATACACACCTTTGGCAATCCTCGTAATCAATCATTCTTTATCATATTGGGCAAGAAGTTTGGTTTCATATTCCACATCAAATTGAGGAAATGAAGACACAAAAAACACAGCACCATATCGTGCGTAAGTTATCTTTGCTCTAATTTGCTGTTCTACTGTCTTTTGCATAATGTTTTTATTCTGATTTAAGTCGGAATAAAAGAGTTTTTTCCGACCACAGAGGTACGAAAACAATTCTGAATAACAAAACAGCAAACAGACTTTTTTGCTTTTTTGATTGATATTTGCGGTGGAAAGAGCCAAAGTCATGGGCTACCGCACCACTCTGTCGTCTTTGCGGAGGCCTGCTTAGTAAGATAAGACATTATGTCGCTTCACATCCGAACAAAAGATCTGTGCACCCACACTTCATTGCCCGATGC